>CANHUD010000118.1 GCA_947463665.1 Sphingobacteriales bacterium | reverse complement strand
GGTAGAAACCAGCGGAAAGGGAATTATGCCGCTGGGCGACTGGTCAAAACAGGGGATCCTGAAAAATTATTCAGGCGGCGTAAGATATGCAACCAGCATCCGATTAAACGCTGAAGAAGCAGCTCAGGCGGCAAGCCTTGATTTGGGAAAAGTTGCCGGAACAGCAGAGGTATTTGTAAATGGAAAGTCGGTTGCTGTTAAAGTGGCTCCACCGTGGAAAGTTGATATTGCCGGATCACTTAAAGCAGGTGATAATACAATTGAAGTGCTGGTATACAATACGCTGGCCAATCACTACCAGACCATACCGTCAAGGTACAAGGGTGATCCGGTATCGGGTTTGTTGCAGCCAGTGAAGCTTTATCTCTCACCTCTTCCACAAACCACTATTCAACAAGGTCAGACCGTAGTTAATTGAATATTAATAAGTCTGAAAACATGATTTTGACATTTATTTTAAAAAATTACCATTTCTATTGTACTTTAGTATGAAGTATGAAAACTATCCAATATAGTTCAAAAGGCTGTTTCCCACAGAATATGTGGCGATGTCTGCGTTTTGTACTCCTAGTTGGTATCGTTTTTTCTTTACAACAGTATTCATTCACCTTTCTCCATAACCACTACGGTTACTATCTTGGCAGTTCAGGTCAGACAGCTTGTAAACAATTTACACAAGATCAACCTAAAGAACATTCTGCCCTTCTTCATTTTCTGGATGCAGAAGTCGAAGTAGATGAAAAGGAAGATGACCGCCTGTTTGAGACCTCTCCATCACCTTTTTTTGCCCTATTTTTTCACGCGGAAACAGCGTTTAGCGCTTACCTGAAAGCCCGTTTTCGAAACAGCGTCCGCTTCTCGCCTAAACAGGCCGACCGTCCCTTATTCCTACTGCACCACTCTTGGAAAATGCATCTGTCCTAAGTTGCTGACCAATCACTTCCACTCGTCAGCAAAGCCGTTCTTCTTCTGATCTCACTCGGATCAGCAGTAACTCATTTGTCTTTTCTACCGTAACAACCAATCAATAATGAAACAATTCTTTTGCATGGCCATCCTGGCCCTCGCCCTTATTTTCCAATCGTGCTCTTCTCATCATGAAGAAGAAGAAAAAGAACCCACTTTTCTGGTGACCAGCCCTTTACAGAAAGATACCATCATCTATACCGAATATGTGGCTCAGATTCGCTCTGCCAGCCATATAGAACTCCGCTCACAGGAAAAAGGATACCTCCAGAATATTTATGTAGATGAAGGACAGTTCGTAAAAAAAGGCCAGCTGATGTTCAAGCTGATGCCGGTTCTCTATCAGGCTGAAGTGGAAAAAGCAAAAGCTGAACTGAATTATACCGAGATCGAATACCGGAATACCAAGGGGCTTGCCGATAACAATGTGGTATCCGCCAATGAACTGGCGCTCGCTAAAGCCCGGCTGGATAAAGCCAGAGCGGAATTATCTCTCGCTCAGGCACACCTTTCCTTCACCGAGATCCGTGCCCCTTTTGATGGAATTATGGATCGATTTCATACCCGTCTCGGTAGCCTGGTGGATGAAGGAGAACTGCTTACCAGCCTCTCCGATAACAGCCGCATGTGGGTATATTTCAACGTGAGTGAAGCAGAATACCTTAATTACGTCCGGAAAATAAAAGATAAAGACGATCAGAAAGTACTGCTACGGATGGCCAATAAGGAATTGTTTGAGATCCCCGGCAAAGTGGAAACTATTGAAGCCGATTTCAACAACGAAACCGGTAACATCGCTTTCCGGGCCACTTTCCCCAATCCCAAACGGATCCTCCGACATGGAGAAACCGGAAACATTCTCATGCCGGTAGAGCTCAAAAACGCCCTTATCATTCCTCAAAAATCCACATTTGATGTGTTGGATAAAAAATATGTCTATGTGGTGGACCAAAACAATGTCCTGAAAGCAGTCCAGATAACCATCGCTCAGGAACTGCCTCATCTCTATGTGGTAGGGGCCGGCCTGCAACCTGCAGATAAGATCCTGGCAGAAGGCCTCGGTAAGGTCAAAAACAACGAGCGTATCAAGTACCGGTTCGTATCCATGGAAAAAGAACTGGCAGAGATCCACCAATTACACGCCGAATAACCCCGGCATCACTAAAATACTCGCATTATGTTCAACAAGTTTATAAAACGACCTGTTCTGGATATCGCCTTGTCGCTGGGTATCGTGTTCATGGGGATCCTGGCAATCAGCACTTCTCCGGTAGCCCAGTTCCCGGAGATCGCCCCACCCCGCGTCAATATATTCATTGAATTCCCAGGCTCCAACGCCGATGTCCTCGTGAAATCCACTCTTACCATTCTGGAACGGGCCATTAACGGGGTTCAGGGTATGCAGTACATGTTATCAGATGCTACCAGCGCCAGCGAAGCCTCCCTGGAGATCATCTTTGAACCAGGTACCGATCCTACCCTCGCGGCTGTTCGGGTAAAATCCAGGGTCGATCAGGTGATGAGTAATCTGCCCCCTCTGGTTCAACGGGAAGGCGTTATCATATCCCCACTCCAGCCAAGTATGCTGATGTACCTGAATCTCTACAGCAAAGACAAAAATATAGATGAAAAATTCCTGTTCAACTATGCCAATACCTACATCCTGCCAGAAATACAGCGGATAAAAGGTATGGGTTTCGCACAGGCCATCGGTAGCCGATCCTTCGCCATCCGCGTCTGGCTGGACCCCGAACGCATGCGCGCCTATAACATCTCCGCAACCGATGTTCTGAAAGCTATCGATGAACAAAGCGTACTCGCCCGGCCGGGAAGAGTAGGGCTCAGCTCCGGAAAAACAGCGCAGTCGCAGGAATACGTATTCACCTACAAAGGCTGGTTCAACAAACCGGAACAATACGAAGACATCGTTGTCCGGGCCAACGCAGATGGTGAAATCCTCAAACTCCGGGATGTAGCCAAAGTTGAAGTGGGCAGCGAATTTGTCGATATCTATTCCAATAAAGACGGCCAGCCATCGGCCTCCCTCGTACTCAAACAAAACCCGGGCAGCAATGCGAAAACAGTGATCGATGAAGTAAAGGCCAAACTGCAGGAACTGAAAAAAGATTTCCCGCCAGGAATCGATTATGAAATCAATTACGATGTCTCCAAATTTGTAGATGCCTCCATCGAAAAAGTACTGCACACCCTGGTAGAAGCCTTTATCCTCGTGGCTTTCGTCGTATTTATCTTTTTGGGCGACTGGCGATCTACGTTCATCCCTATCCTGGCCGTTCCGGTATCCCTTGTCGGCGCCTTCGTCATCATGAAAGCCTTTGGCATCAGCATCAACCTCATAACGCTCTTCGCCCTCGTACTGGCCATCGGGGTGGTAGTGGACGATGCCATCGTAGTGGTGGAAGCCGTACACGTGAAAATGGAGGAAGAACACCTCTCACCCTTCGCAGCCGTAAAAAAAGTGGTCGCAGAAATAAGTGGAGCCATCATCGCCATCACACTGGTTATGACCTCCGTATTCATTCCCGTAACCTTTATGACCGGCCCGGTGGGCGTATTATACCGTCAATTCTCCCTCACAATGGCCAGTGCCATCGTCATCTCCGGCTTTGTGGCCCTTACCCTCACACCGGTTCTCTGCGCCATCCTCCTGAAAAATACCCATGGCAAACCGAAACGGAAAACTCCCGTAACCCTGTTCCTGAACTGGTTCAATCGTACTTTCGATGTGGCTACCGGCCGGTACGAAAAAATCCTGAACCGAATCGTCAACCGAAAACTCATCACCTATACCATCCTGATCGTTTTCGCTTTCGGCATTATGGGCGTGAACAAAGTATTACCTGCCGGCTTCATCCCCAGTGAAGACCAGGGACAGATCTACGCGATCATCCAAACACCTCCCGGTACCACGCTGGAAAGAACCAATGAGATATCCCGGAAGTTGCAGGCCCTCGCCAAAGAAGTAGAAGGCGTTTCATCCGTTACCTCCCTTGCCGGTTATGAGATCCTCACCGAAGGCCGGGGCTCCAACGCCGGTACCTGTCTTATCAACCTGAAAGACTGGTCGGAACGAAAAAATACCGCAAAGGAAGTGATTGTCGAATTGGAAGAAAAATCCAAAGACCTGCCGGCCAAC
This sequence comes from Sphingobacteriales bacterium, assembly GCA_947463665.1. Classification (GTDB taxonomy): domain Bacteria; phylum Bacteroidota; class Bacteroidia; order Chitinophagales; family Chitinophagaceae; genus Pollutibacter. The sequence continues at coordinate 3,163 of CANHUD010000118.1, read as the reverse complement.
ATCGAATACTTCGAACCTCCCGCCGTTCCGGGTTACGGAACCTCCGACGGATTCTCCCTTCGCCTCCTCGATAAAAACAGCGATGTGGACTATCAGGAGTTCGACCGGGTAAACGCTGAATTTGTGGAAGCCCTAAGGAAGCGAAAAGAACTCTCCGGCCTCTTCGCCTTCTACTCCGCCAAATACCCTCAATATGAGATCTTCATCGACAACAACATGGCCATGCAAAAAGGGGTATCTATCGGCGAAGCCATGGAAAACCTAAACATCATGATCGGCAGTACATACGAACAGGGATTCATCCGCTTCAATAACTACTATAAAGTGTACACCCAGGCAGGCCCAGAATTCCGTAAACAACCTTCGGATATCCTGAATATGTACATCAAAAATGAAAAGGGTGAAATGGTGCCGTACTCCGCCTTTATGAGCATTAAGAAAACGCAGGGGCCCAATGAGATCGCCCGCTACAATCTCTACATCTCCTCCCTGATCAATGGATTACCCGCCAAAGGATATTCCTCCGGAGATGCCATCAACGCCATCCGAGAAGTGGCCGCCCAGTCACTGCCCCGTGGATACGATATCGCCTGGGAAGGTATCTCCTACGACGAGGCCCGAAGAGGAAATGAAGCGCTCTATATATTCCTGGTGGTGATCTTCTTCGTTTACCTCATACTCTCCGCCCAATACGAAAGTTTCCTGCTGCCCTTTGCCGTACTGCTCTCCATCTTTCCGGGTATATTCGGATCCTTCTTCCTGCTCAAAGCCATGCACCTCTCCAACGATGTGTACGCTCAGATCGGCCTCATCATGCTGGTAGGTCTGCTTGGAAAGAACGCCGTACTGATCGTGGAATTCGCTGTGCAAAAACACAACCAGGGAGTTACCGTTCTCGAAGCCGCCATCGCCGGCGCCAAAGCCCGATTCCGGCCGATCCTCATGACGTCCTTCGCGTTTATCGCCGGACTGGTCCCGCTGGTAGTAGCCACCGGCCCGGGTGCCATAGGGAACCATACCATCGGGGCCTCTGCCCTGGGAGGAATGCTTTTCGGAACCATCTTCGGCGTATTGCTGGTGCCCGGCCTCTATTACATTTTCGCCAAACTCCAGGAAGGACGCTCACTCATCAAAGGGGAAGACGAAAATCCCCTCACCGAAGCCTACGTCGAAGATCAGGAAGATTCAGCTCTCACCCGTCAGGTTAAAAATATCGTCAAACGAATCAGAAATAAAAATGAAAAATAAACATATCATCTTCCTCTTTCTGCTGGTTGCCAGCTTCAACGCCTGCACCATTCCCTCGCACACCGCAAGGAAGGAAAACAACCAGCTCCCGGACGCCTATAACCAGTCTTCGGATACTACTAATATCGCCTTCCGTTCCTGGCGACAATACTTCGAAGATCACATGCTGGTTACCCTGATCGACTCCGCACTTAAAAACAACCAGGAACTCAACATCCTGATGCAGGAGATCGAAATGGACAAAAATGAGATCACGGCCCGGAAAGGGGAATACCTGCCTTTCGTCAGCCTCGGCGGGGCCGCCGGAATCGAAAAAACCGGCCGCTATACATGGGACGGCCTCTCCGAAGAAGACCTGAAAGCACACCCGGAAAAAGGCCCGAAACACATCGGAGATTTCCGGATGGCCGCCTTCGCATCCTGGGAACTCGATGTATGGAAAAAACTCCGGAACGCTAAAAAATCAGCTGCTCTCAACTACCTGTCCACCATAGAAGGAAAAAATTTCATGATCACCCGCCTGATCGCAGAAATCGCCCATTCCTACTATGAATTGCTGGCACTGGACAACATAATGGAAATTCTGCAGCAAAACATCGAACTCCAAACCAATGCCCTACGAATCGTGAAACTGGAAAAAGAAGCTGCAAAAGTTTCCCAACTGGCCGTCAACCGATTCGAAGCCCAACTGCTGCATACCCGGAACCTGCAATACGATATCCGGCAACAAATCGTAGAAACAGAAAACCGGATCCATTTCCTCACCGGCAGCTTCCCCTCCGCCCTCCCCAGAAACGCCGCCGGATTCAGATCCATGTCGTTCGAAACCATAAAAGCAGGTATCCCGTCTCAACTGCTCAGCCGGCGACCCGACATCCGTCAGGCCGAACTCAACCTGGCCGCCGCCAAAATGAATGTGGAAGTGGCCAGAGCCAATTTCCTGCCCTCGTTCCGCCTCACCGCAGGGCTGGGCCTCACCGCCTTCAACCCGCTCTATATCGTGAAACCGGAATCCATTCTCTACAACCTCGCAGGTGATCTGGTGGCTCCTCTGGTCAATAGAAACGCCATCAAGGGACTGTATGCTACGGCCAGCCTCCGACAAACAGCCGCGGCATACCTGTACGAACAATCCATTCTGAACGCTTATATCGAAGTGCTCAATCAACTCGCACAACTCGATAACTATGCTAAAAGCGTGGAAACCAAATCCAAAGAGGTGGATATCCTCGTCCAGTCGATCGATATCTCCAACAAACTGTTCACCTCCGCCCGTGCAGATTACATAGAAGTCCTGCTGACCCAACGGGAAGCCCTAGACTCCAAAATTGAACTGGTCGAAGCCCGGCTCAAACAAGCCCAGGCAAAGGTCAACATCTACCAGGCCCTCGGAGGGGGGTGGAACTGATCCTTATCAATGTTTTCAAAGCCGCCCTTTCAGGCGGCTTTGAAAACATTGCGCGCAATCAAATTAATTACAGATGAAATTAAAATTTTAAATTAAAGCAGCTAGTTTAATTTATGTAAAAACCTCCTTATATAAGGGGTGTCTATAACTTCTATTTCAAAAATAAACCCTCTCTCTTGAATGATTTTTACTTTTTTTTGTGGGAAGTTTAAAAGTAAAATCACTACGAGAATGGAAATAATCAAAATTTTGAATTTATATGGATACACTATTGTCCGACTAAAATAGCCTAAAAGAGGGATAAAAAAGGGTGGTTTTTGAGAACCACCCAGATTAGTTAAGTTTGGTTTACCACAACAAAACTCTAACTAATGATGGATAAAGGTAAAGTTTTTGTCGGACAGCCGGTATTATCACAGATATTAGATGTGATACCCAGTTCTTTGATACAGCAGTCAGGTCGTAAACACCAAGCCAACCGATACTATAAAAGCCTGCCTTTTCGGG
>CANHUD010000117.1 GCA_947463665.1 Sphingobacteriales bacterium | reverse complement strand
GAGAAAAGTCTGACAGAAATACAACCACATACGATCTATACCCTGATACTCATTACACTGATCTGGGGACTTTGTTTCTGGATCAACAACCGAAGAGATTTATGAAAACAGGAATGTCCATACTGCTGGTTTTTATCCTGAACCTGGCATCAGCACAAACGGCTGTAGAAACAATTATCAAAACCCAGGCCATGCAAATGGGCCAGGCACTAGCCAAAGGAGATAGTAAAACATTTGGACGGTATCTGCCAAAGGAAATGCTCAAAGATCCGAAAGATGGCCAGCAGATCCTGAAGCTGATCGATTCCGGATTCAATATGTTCAAAGCGTTTGGCGGGGAGGTAAAAAAGATCACCTACGGACATCCGGTTGCCATCGTAAAAAATGGGAAAAAATGGCAATCAGGGCTGCTTCAAACCACTACCATCGTTTCTCCGTTTGCGGATGCAGAACTGGAATCGGTACTGCTGGCTCAGTCGGAAGATGGCGGAAAAAACTGGACGTTCATTGATCTGATGTTTCGGAACATCGGTGAAATAAAAGATCGGATGCCTGTCCAGCTACCCAAACTGGCCTTGCCAAAAGCGGCTCCGCCGAAGATCACGATGAAAGAAACGCGTCAGTAAAGATCGCGGATCGCTTTTTGAATAGTGGGATAAAAGAATTCAAAGCCTGCCTGCTGAACTTTTTCGCTGCTAACCGTGGCACTCTTCAGCACTTCCACACTCATTTCCCCGAGCATAGTTTTCAAAACAAACTCCGGAACATTCATTGGGATGGCACGGCCTTTGGTGATGTGTTCCGATAACGTTATTGTCAGCTCCCGGTTACTAACCGGAACGGGGGCTACCGCATTATAAACCCCACGCATGGCAGGCTCTTCCATAGCATACAGAAACAGTCGACACAAATCCTCAATATGAATCCAGCTGACCACCTGTTTGCCGGCGCCCATAATGGCCGCCACACCCGTACGCATAGGCTTACGGAACTCTTTGAGGGCACCTCCTTTATGACTGAGCACAATGCCCATCCGGAGTTTCACCAGGCGAATACCCTGCTCTTCTACCGGAGAAATGCTGTTCTCCCAGGCTAAACAGGTATCGCCGAGAAATCCCGGAGCGGCAGGATCCGTTTCCACAAAAGGAGTTCCTTTATCCGGTCCGTACCAGCCGATGGCAGAAGCACTGATCAGATCCCTGACTTTATGCGGGTGTTCCCGTAATGCTTTTACCAGCAGTTCACTGCTTCTGGTCCTACTTTCCAGAATTTCTTTTTTCCGGCTGGCTGTCCACCGCTTTTCCGCCACACTGGCCCCGGCCAGGTGAATGATGTGATCGGTATTGGCCAGTGCCGCCGGATCGATGTATTTCTTTTCGATGTCCCAACGCGAGTAATAAACATTCCCGGAGCTGCGGAAGGCACCAATACGGCCCTCATATTCGTGTTCCTGTGCCGTTTTCAACGGGTTACGGGACAGAATCACAACATTGTATCCATTGTTAACGAGGAGCTTGGTGAGTGCGGAGCCAACCAGTCCGGTGCCTCCGGTGATCATTACTGTTGCCATGCTGCAAAATTAGCGAAATAAAAAACCTCCTGTGGAAACAGGAGGTTAAAAGCAGTTTAAAAAGACAACCCGTCAGGAATTAATCCGGCTTCTTTCCGTTCAGGAAAGAATTCAATACACTGATTTGTCCTTTGTTATCGTCATCGCCCTTTACGGAGTAGTTACTGTAGAATTTTTCTACAGATTCCAGGTGGGCGTTGTTGTACATTTCGAGATTTCGGCGGACGTAAGCCGGCACACTGTCGAATTCGCTGTTCGGATCGGATGCATTGAGATTGAACGATAAATTGCGCAATTTATGTAACCTCTCCGCAGCCTTTCGTCTCTGGTCATCTGCCTCGTCCTGCATTGCAGGCTCCTCGACTGAGCCAAGTAAAGCATGTATCCGCGGTGTGTCCGGCCCACCCGCCTGTTCAGATTCTTTGATCACCACCTTCATATCGGAGACTGGCCGGTCTTCGATGATGTTGGTTTCGACCAGGTTTTCACGAGGTTCTGTCCGCTCAGCACGTGGCTCGGCGGGGACCTCTGCATAGATGTTGGATGGTTTGGCCAAAAATCCTCCCGGCGTCCCGGAAGAGCTAGCGCGTTTATGCTGATCTGCATATTGTTCCCTCATCTGATGCGTTTCCTGGGTAGCAGTTGTTCGTTCAACGGGTTTTGGATGGGATGAAGGTAGCAAAATTTCTGTTTCCGGTGCAGTGTCATCTTTCAACACTAAACGCACACCTCCCATGTCGGGGGTATCATCTTTTTCAATTTGCTGTGCTTCAGCCGATTCTGCCAACTCCTTTTTTTCCACGGCAGGTGCTCCCAGCACAAATCGTTCGATCGGTTCCGGTACCGGAGCCACTTTTGCCGGCGATGAGGAAACTACGGTTTGCACAGTAGGAACTTCCGCCAGCCGGGGCCTTAAGTCCTCGCTGCGAGCCTCCGGAGCAGCCGTCTCCTGCTGCGCCTGTGGAGGATCCTGTTTGCCTGTTTCCGGTTCTGCACCCAGATGCAGCATAATCTTCTGATCTGCTGCATTCGGCATTTCTTCCGGTATCATCGTGCCTTTAAAAGGATCGCGGTGTTCAAATCCGGTAGCAATCACCGTGATGCCAATATTGTCATTCAACTCCTCATCAAAGCCCATCCCCACCAGTACATTCGCTTCTGAGCCGGCATGTGCCAGCAGATAACTCTGGATCACTTCCACCTCATCCATCGTGAATTCATTATCCCCTTCCGATGAATTGATGTTGATCAGGATCCATTTCGCCCCGCGAATATCATTATCATTCAGCAGCGGAGAATTCAGCGCCATCTCAATAGCACGCTTTGCACGATCTTCCCCTCCGGCTACTGCCGAGCCCAGAATCGCCACACCACCATTGCGCATAACGGTGCATACATCGGCAAAATCCAGGTTGATCTGCCCGGTAGTACTGATCACATCGGTGATACATTTCGCCGCTGTAGCCAGTACATTGTCAGCCTTCGAAAAAGCCGCTCTCATCGTCAGATTCCCGAACTGATGACGCAGCTTATCGTTGCTGATCACCAGGAGGGTATCCACATATTTCTTCAGTTCTGCAATACCTTCTTCTGCCTGCTGGATGCGCTTCTTCCCCTCATACGAAAAAGGAGTCGTTACGATGCCAACAGTCAGTATGCCCATCTCCTGACACATCCGTGCCAGGATCGGTGCCCCTCCGGTACCGGTTCCACCGCCCATACCGGCGGTGATGAACACCATTTTTGTATTTACCTCCAGAATCTTTCGTATCTCTTCCATGCTCTCCTGAACGGCCTGCTTGCCAATCTCCGGATTGGCACCCGCGCCCAGTCCCTGCGTGAGATGTGGCCCGAGCTGGATTTTGTTAGACACCTCGCTCAGTGCGAGTGCCTGCGCATCGGTGTTACAGATCACAAAGTTCACACCGTCGATGTCCTGACTGAACATGTGATTCACGGCATTGCTGCCGCCGCCGCCCACACCTATCACCTTGATGATGGACGATTGTTCTTTTGGTAATTCAAATTGGATCATTGTCTTTTCAGCTTTAGAATGAATGGGTTATAGTATTATATAGGTGGATTTTATCCGGAAAAACGGGCATCCTGGCCATCATCATGGAACATATCAATCAGTCCGCCCTTGATGCTGTCCATGAACTCTTTCAGCGAACGGGGCTTCCGACGCACCTTTATCACACTCACATCCTCCGTTTGGGTTATACTAACCTCCTGCTCTAGTTCCTCAGTCGCTTCCACACGTATGGTATTCAGACTGTTCTCGTAAACATTGAGTCCTTTCAGAATCAGTCCGATACAGGTGGAATACATCGGCTTCGATAATTCCTCGATATGATTGGGTGCCAGATGCTCCGTAGGATAGCCGATCCGCGCACCAAGACCGGTCTTATATTCCGCCAGCTGGATCAGATGCTTCAGCTGGGAACCTCCGCCTGTCAGCACCAGTCCGCCGTTCAGCATCCGGCCATCCAGGCCGATCTGCTTCAGATGGTAACTCACAAAATCAAGGATCTCCTCCATACGGCACTGGATAATGTTCGATAAATTCCGAACACTGATCTCCTTGTGCGGCAGGCCTCTCAATCCGGGAATCACCACAAAGGCATTACCCTTTGAAAACTCTGCCAGCGCACTGCCAAACTGCACTTTCATCTCCTCCGCCTGAACTTTCAATACGCCCAGTCCGGTCTTGATGTCATTGGTTATATTCTCTCCGCCAAACGGTATCACTGCTGTATGCTTCAGAATACCTTCGTAAAATACCGCCAGATCCGTAGTTCCACCTCCTATATCCAGAATGGCTACACCTGCCTCCAGGTCCTGCTCCGACATTACCGCCGCTGCAGAAGCCAGTGGCTGTAAAACCAGATCTTTTACGCGCAGGTCCGCCCGATCCACACTTCGGTTGATATTGCGGATCGCATTCCGGTCTCCCGTAATGATATGAAAATTTGCACCTACTTTCACACCGCTATATCCGATTGGGTTAGGTATATTCTGAAAATTATCAACCGTAAACTCCTGAGGAATCACTTCAATGATCTGGTCTCCTGCCGGAATATAGGTCTTGTACTGATCTGCTACCAGCTGATCAATCTCCGCCTGCCGGATCTCATCATCTGTATTGTGACGGACGATATCCCCGCGTGTTTGCAGGCTTTTTATGTGATGACCGGCAATGCCTACATAAACTTCCCGGATCTCCAGGGTGGGATTCGAGGCATAACAGTTCTCCAGTGCGGTCTTAATCGCCTGAATGGTCTGGTCGATATTCAGAACCATCCCATGCTGTACGCCGTTGCTGTTGGCACGTCCAAAGCCCAGTATCTCCAGCTTTCCAAACTCATTTCTCCTGCCTGCTATCGCAGCGATCTTCGTGGTACCGATATCCAGTCCCACAATAATCGCCTGTTCATCTGCCTTGTGTCCGCTTGTCCGTACATTAGTGTTTTGTTGCTGGCTCATAGCTGCTCTTTTAATCTTGTTGTAGTAACGTTTGTTTCTGAGGTGGTATCTTTCATAGCCTGTAACTGCTGCAGATGGAACATCTCTTCAAGATTCCTTCGGGCAGCTGCTGTATCAATGGTACCCGCACGTGTATCTCTTCGGGTGGCTACGATCTGTCCTTTATACCCAACATGGATAGTATCGTAATACAACCAGCCCGTTTTGGGTAATACTTCCCGGTAAAACAGCATCAGCCTCCGGAACTTTGAGGCCACATCCTTCCCGTCCCCAAAAAGGATACGCTGATCGCCTACTTTGGGAACCAGCGTGAACTGCCGGTCGGCATCAATATCTACCTGATCGATCTGCGCCATCCAGAAAGAATCCTGCAGGATGAAACGACTCATATCCCGAACCTGTACCATCAGCAGGCTGTCTGCTGCACGCCAGACAGGCTGATCAGAAGGAAATCCGGTAAAAACCGGTTTTCGTGTAAGGTAATTGTGGTTCAGGGGTAAGCGGATTAAGGTTGAGTCGATATAATACGATGCGCCGGTACGGGTAAATATCCGGGCAATGGGTTCGCGTTCGGTAACGTTTACCTGCAATACACCGTGGTTGGTGAAATGCATCTGCGCATCGCTGATCCAGACCATTCTGCGCAGACTGTCTTCCATACGGTTCAAATCCATCTCCTCCATCGGCCTTCCGGTAAGGGGCCCGCCAATGGATGTCAATAACTTCAAAATCTCCTGCTTATTCAAAAACAATCCGTCTGCCGGGCCATGAATCGTAAGCTGCACATCCTTACACAATCGGGCGTTGCGCGAACGTACGGCAGCTACGAGCAGCACACTGGTGCCGATCGTAACCGACATCCAGAAAGCAATTCCCAGCCATTTCAGTATGTTTCGCTTTACCGACATGCTATTGATTCCAACTTGTTTTTAAAGGTTCTACCATCCGGTCAATATCACCGGCCCCTGCCGTTACCAGTACCACTCCGTCTTTCCATTCTTCATCTTTTTGCCCCAGCAGCTCCAGCATCTCCTCTTTTTCCAGTATCTGCACCTGTGCATCTTTCATCCGATCCGCTATCAGTGAACTCGTTACACCCGGCATCGGCTTTTCCCTGGCCGGATAAATCGGCAACAGATACACCTCATCCGCTTTGTCCAGCACCGCCGCAAATCCATCCGCAAAATCGTTCGTCCTACTGAACAGATGCGGCTGAAACACCACTACCAGCCTGCGTTCCGGATACAAACGCCGCACACTTCCGATCAACGCATTCAGCTCCTCCGGATGATGAGCATAATCATCTATGTACACGCGCTGCTGTGTCCGAACTCCATACTCAAATCGTCTCTTTACACCGCTGTAAGCAGCCACAGCCTCCCGAATTTTTTCTCCCTCTATTTCCAATTCCATAGCCACGGCTATCGCCACTACCATGTTCTCCACATTATGGGCTCCACCCACATTCAATACTAACCCATTCAGCTGCTGATCACCATTTCTGATATCAAATGTATAAGAGCCATCCACAATCCGGAGATCCTGTACACAGATATCGGCATCCCGATCAGTCAGTGAATACGTGCGTGTCTGCGGCCCTGTCAGGGCTGCTTCCTGCGACAACCCCTTCCGGATGAACAACCGCCCGTTATTGCGAATCTTCTTCGCAAATTCAATATAGGACTCCTCCATCGCTTCGGCAGTTCCGTATATATCCAGATGATCGGGATCCATCGCAGAAATGATGGCAATGTCCGGACTCAGCTTCAAAAAGCTTCGGTCGTATTCATCCGCTTCGATCACACAGAGATTCCGTTCATGACTCCAGAAATTGGTCTGGTAGTTCGATGAAATGCCGCCCAGAAAGGCATTACAGCCATAACCGGAAGCCCGCAGCAAATGAGCCGTCATGGTGCTGATCGTGGTCTTTCCATGTGTACCGGCCACACAGATGTTGTAGGCATGCGCACTGATGATCTGCAATACATCGCTCCGCTTCAGCACCGGATACGCATGGGATCGATAATAACCTAATTCGCTATGATCTGCCGGAATCGCCGGAGTATAGACCACGGCCTGTACATCTTTCGGAGCCAGTTCCACCTGGTCATCGTAATGAATGGTCATTCCTTCGGCTTCCAGCGTTGCCGTAAGAGGGGTACGTGTTCTGTCATACCCACTCACCGCTATTCCCAGTGAACGGAAATACCTCGCCAGCGCACTCATTCCGATGCCGCCGATCCCAATGAAATAAATATGT
>CANHUD010000116.1 GCA_947463665.1 Sphingobacteriales bacterium | reverse complement strand
GTCGCAGCATTACATCAAGGGGATGCACAACCTGCTGAATGCGCATTTCATGTTGCGGAACAAGGTTCGGTTTCATGAAACGCTACTCGAGTTTGAGCGTTTTTATGGATCAGATGAAGCCAATAGCAGCCAGAACAACCAGGTACAGACCTTCGTATATGTTTATCTCGCCAAGATCAACCGGCATTTCCTGGATGGGAGTTTTTCTCAGGGGCTCCGGCTGGTCCCTGAAATTGAGCAAAAACTGGAGGAGCATGAATTGCTGCTGGACCGGCATCGTATTCTGGTTTTTTATTACAAGATCGCCTGTCTGTATTTTGGAGCCGGAGATTTTGATAAGACGATCGATTACCTGAATCGTATCATACACTGGAAGGTGGATCTGCGAACCGATCTGCAATGTTACAGCCGGTTGTTGCATCTGATCGCCCATTATGAACTTGGAAATATAGATATACTGGAGCATCTGATTAAGTCGGTGTACCGGTTTATGGCCCAGATGCAGAACCTGAGTGTAGTTGAAAAAGAAGTTTTCCGTTTTCTGCAGCAGGCATTCCGTTGGAACCGGGGGCAGGAAAAGCAGGCATTTACGGAGCTGAGGGATAAATTAAAACAGTACGAGCAGCATCCGCTGGAAAGCCGTTCGTTTATGTATCTCGACTTTGTGGCCTGGCTCGACAGCAAGATACGGGGGGTGTCTGTTCAGGAGGTGATCCGGGAGCGAAACCAGCCCCGTTAAATCTTTACATCCTTTTTTGGTGTGTCGCGAAAATAATGCTACTTTTGCCCTCCTTAATTTAGGAATGCTGGCAGTTTCCCACAAGTACGATCATATAACACGTTGATTTTCAATTCTTCTTCAATCTGAGGGAGGAATGGAAACTTTTTGCATTCTGATTAAGTTAACCGGTTAAACTGAGAAAAAAATTATGGCTATCAAGAAAGACAATCGGCCACGGTCAAACTTCTCCAAGATCACGATCAGCCTTGCCTCTCCGGATGCGATTCTGGAGCGTTCGTTTGGTGAGGTGCTGAAACCAGAAACCATCAACTATCGAACCTACAAACCTGAGCGGGATGGGTTGTTCTGCGAGCGGATTTTTGGTCCGGTTAAGGATTATGAGTGCGCCTGCGGAAAGTACAAGCGTATTCGGTATAAGGGTATTGTGTGTGACCGTTGCGGGGTGGAAGTGACCGAGAAGAAAGTGCGCCGGGAGCGTATGGGCCATATCAAGCTGGTGGTGCCGGTGATTCATATCTGGTATTTCAAGAGTTTACCAAACAAGATTGGTTACCTGCTGGGTATGAGTTCCAAGAAACTGGAAAGCATCATTTACTATGAGCGTTATGTAGTTATAAAGCCGGGTATTCGTGAAGACAAGGGGTTGAAGGAAGGGGATCTGCTTACAGAGGAAGAGTATCTGGATATTCTGGATACGCTGCCGAAGGAGAACCAGTATCTGCCGGATGAGGATCCTATGAAGTTCAGTGCCAAGATGGGTGCGGAAGCTGTTCATGATCTGCTGGGTAATATCGATTTGAAATCACTGGGTTCTTCTCTGCGCCATGCCGCAGCGAATGAGACCTCACAGCAGCGGAAAGCGGATGCGCTGAAGCGGCTGAGTGTGGTAGAAGCGTTCCGGGAAGCGAATGAGAAAATACAGAACGAGCCGAAGTGGATGGTCATGCAATACATTCCGGTTATTCCACCGGAGTTGCGTCCATTAGTTCCCCTGGACGGCGGACGATTTGCATCCTCGGATCTGAACGATTTATATCGCCGGGTGATCATCCGGAACAATCGTCTGAAGCGATTGCTAGAGATCAAGGCTCCGGAAGTCATCCTCCGCAATGAGAAGCGGATGTTGCAGGAAGCGATTGATTCATTGTTTGATAACAGTCGCAAGAGCAATGCGGTTAAGGCTGAAGGCGGACGTGCGTTGAAGTCGCTCTCTGATGTGCTGAAAGGTAAGCAGGGACGATTCCGCCAGAACCTGCTTGGTAAGCGGGTGGATTATTCCGGCCGTTCTGTTATTGTGGTAGGACCTGAGCTGAAACTGCATGAGTGCGGTCTTCCAAAGGATATGGCGGCGGAATTGTTCAAGCCGTTCATCATCCGGAAACTGATTGAGAGAGGTATCGTTAAAACGGTTAAATCTGCGCGTAAACTGGTAGACCGCAAAGAGGCGATCGTTTGGGATATCCTGGAAAATATTCTGAAGGGGCATCCCGTGATGCTGAACCGTGCCCCGACACTGCACCGGTTGTCGATCCAGGCATTCCAGCCCAAGCTGGTGGAAGGAAAGGCGATCCAGCTGCATCCGTTGGTAACATCGGCCTTCAACGCCGACTTTGACGGTGACCAGATGGCGGTACACGTTCCGCTGAGCAATGCGGCCATTCTGGAGGCGCAGCTGCTGATGCTGGCATCGCACAACATCCTGAATCCGCAGAACGGAACACCGATCACCCTGCCATCACAGGACATGGTACTGGGTCTGTACTACATTACCAAGGGTAAGCGAAACAATGATAAAGATGTGGTACGTGGCGAAGGAATGACCTTCTACAGTGCAGAAGAGGTTATCATAGCTTACAATGAAGGAAAAGTGGACCTGCATGCCTGGATCAAGGTTAAAACCAACGTCCGGAATGAGCAGGATGAACTGGAGCGCAAGCTGATTGAAACTACCGTAGGACGCGTGATGTTCAACCAGGTAGTACCGAAGAAAGTAGGATTTGTGAACGCGCTGCTGACCAAGAAGAACCTGCGGGAAATTATTGGTGACATCATTAAGATCACGAATGTGCCTACTACGGCAAAATTCCTGGATGATATCAAGGAGATGGGCTTCCGCATGGCCTTCCGTGGCGGACTGTCGTTCAACATTGAAGACCTGGTGATTCCGGAGATCAAGCATGAAATGGTGGAGCAGGCTTCCGGCGAGGTACAGGAAGTATGGGACAACTACAACATGGGGTTGATCACCAACAACGAACGATACAACCAGATCATTGACATCTGGTCGCGGGTGGATACGAAAGTAACCGAGACGCTGGTTCGGTGGATGGCTACAGACAAGCAGGGATTCAATTCTGTGTATATGATGCTGGATTCCGGAGCACGTGGTAGCAAGCAGCAGGTTAAGCAGCTGGCGGGTATCCGTGGTCTGATGGCCAAGCCCCGTAAGAGCGGATCATCCGGCTCAGAGATCATTGAGAATCCGATTCTTTCCAATTTCAAGGATGGATTGAGTGTATTGGAATACTTCATCTCCACACACGGTGCCCGTAAAGGTCTGGCTGATACGGCGCTGAAAACGGCCGATGCCGGTTATCTGACCCGTCGTCTGGTGGATGTGGCACAGGATGTGGTGATTACAGAAGAAGATTGCGGAACACTAAGGGGTATTGCCACCAGTGCGCTGAAAGATAATGAGGACATTGTGGAGCCACTGTACGATCGGATTATCGGACGTACGTCGCTGCACAATGTATACAATCCGCTCACCGATGAAATCATCGTGGAAGCAGGAGACCGTATCAATGAGAACATAGCCAAGCAGATTGAGGATGCCGGTATTGAGACCGTAGAAATCCGTTCTGTACTTACCTGCGAAAGCAAGCGCGGGGTATGTGTACGCTGTTATGGATTGAATCTGGCTACAGGTGCCGTAGCGCAGCGTGGCGATGCGGTGGGTATCATCGCGGCACAGTCGATCGGTGAACCCGGAACACAGCTGACCCTTCGTACGTTCCACGTGGGTGGTGTGGCCGGATCCGCCACTGTTGATTCCCAGCTGGTAGCGAAGTTTGACGGAACCATTCAGTTTGACGGACTCAGGACTGTTAAGTCGAAGAACAACGACGGCAAGGAAATAGATGTGGTTATTGGCCGGACCGGTGAGGTGCGGATCATGGATGTGAAAAATGACCGACTACTCATTACCAACAACGTTCCATACGGATCCATTCTTAAAGTGAAAGATGGCCAGCAGATCGCCAAAGGAGATGTTATCTGTTCGTGGGATCCGTTTAACAATGTGATCCTTGCAGAAGTAGCGGGTACGATTCGTCTGGAAAACGTAATTGAAGGGGTGACCTTCCGTGAAGAGTCTGATGAGCAGACGGGTCACAGGGAGAAAGTGGTTATCGAGACCAAGGACAAGACCAAGATCCCTTCTATCAATGTAGACGGTAAAAAAGAAACCAAGACCTACAATACACCGGTTGGAGCCCATCTGATCGTAGAAGATGGTGAAGAAGTGAAGGCCGGTCAGGTACTGGTAAAAATTCCGCGGATACTTGGTAAGCTTCGTGACATCACGGGTGGTCTGCCGCGTGTAACAGAGTTGTTTGAAGCCCGTAATCCGGGTAATCCAGCCATCGTATCGGAGATTGACGGGGTGGTTGCGTTTGGTGCTATCAAGCGTGGTAACAGAGAGATCGTGGTGGAAGCCCGGGATGGTGTGGTGCGCAAATACCTGGTGCCATTGACCCGCCAGATTCTGGCTCAGGATGGTGACTTCGTAAAAGCAGGTACTGCATTATCAGACGGCCAGATCGCACCGAGCGATATTCTTTCGATCAAAGGACCGTTCGCGGTTCAGGAATATGTGGTGAATGAGATCCAGGAAGTGTACAGGCTTCAGGGTGTGAAGATCAACGATAAGCACATTGAGGTTATCGTGCGCCAGATGATGAAAAAAATGGAGATTGTTGATCCGGGAGATACGAAGTTTTTGGAAGAAGATCTGGTAGACCGTCTCGAGTTCAATGAAGAGAACGATCGGATCTTTGATAAAAAGGTGATTACGGATGCAGGTGATTCTCGCAAACTGGTAGCAGGTGACATCGTTACGCTGCGCGAAGTGCGGGAAGAGAACTCACTTCTTCGCCGCTCTGATGGTAAACTGGTTGAGTATCGGGATGCCAATCCTGCTACATCAAGACCGGTGCTGCTGGGTATCACCAAAGCTTCACTGGGTACGCAGAGCTGGATATCCGCAGCTTCGTTCCAGGAGACCACCAAAGTATTGTCATCTGCCGCCATCCAGGGTAAGACCGATGACATGCTGGGTCTGAAAGAGAACGTGATCACCGGACATCATATACCTGCGGGAACAGGTCTTCGCGAGTTTGAGAATATGATTGTAGGCAGCAAGGAAGAATATGAACTGTTGCAGACGACACGCGAAGCGATGACGTTCGACGAAGAAGAGTAAAACATTTTAATTATTAATTTTTAACAGAAGTCAATATCCGAATGCCGGGTTCTTTACAGAACATTTCGGTTTTGGGTATTGACTTTTTACCTTAATATTGAGTCATGAAAAATATTCAGTCTATAGCCATTGCCGTACTGGCCGTATTGGTTGGTATCCTGTTCGTTAAGCAGTTTTCAGGTAACTCCGGTTCCGGTTCCGGAAGCGCTGCATCCGATTCAGCACGAACGTTGAAGATCGCATATGTGGATCTGGATTCCATTCAGGAGAAATATGAATTTTATAAAGCCAAGATGGCTGAATTCGAGAAAAAGAAAGAAACGGCTGATCGTCAGCTGAATGGTTCTTTTCAGCGGATTGAGGGAGAGCGTGCAGCTTTCGCTCAACGCGGTAACTCTATTACCCAGGCGGAATACGAAGCTTTTCAGCGTGATTATACCCGTAAGATGCAGAATCTGGAAGAGCAAAAACGTTTGATGGAAGGTCAGATCCAGGAAGAAGGAATCCGGACAATGGAAGACCTCCGGAAGCGGATCAATGATTTTCTAACTGAGTACAACAAAAAACAGGGCTATTCCTATATTTTTTCGCACAGCAGTGCAATGAATGTTATGTTTTACAAAGACACTACATACAACATTACCAATGAGGTGGTAGCTGGTTTAAACGAAGCATATCGCAAAGCAGGTTCTAAGTAGTAGTAAAAACGTTAAAGGGAAACGGGAGAAGATTCGTCTTTTCCCGTTTCTTTTTTTAGGGGAGTTTTTTGTTATCTTTCCGAAAACAATCCTTCATGTCTCAGGAAACCCCTTTCAAACCCAGTCTGGGCTTATTAGATGCCACTATGGTGGTAGCCGGATCGATGATCGGTTCTGGTATTTTCATTGTTAGTGCCGATATTGTCCGCAATGTAGGCAGTGCCGGCTGGCTTATCCTGGTCTGGGCGATTACGGGATTCATGACCATTATAGCTGCGTTGAGCTACGGAGAATTGAGCGGTATGTTTCCAAAGGCAGGAGGGCAGTATGTGTATCTGAAAGAGGCGTACAATCCCATGGTTGGATTTTTATATGGATGGAGTTTTTTCAGTGTGATCCAGACCGGTACCATTGCAGCAGTAGCTGTTGCATTTGCGAAGTTCAGTGGTTATTTCATCAGGGATTTCCAGCAAACGGAGGAGAACATAGTTTTCAGTGCCGGTAATTTTCATATCTACAGGGCCCAGCTGCTGGGTATTCTGATCATTGTATTACTAACCTATGTGAATACGAGAGGTATCAGAGAGGGAAAGGCGATTCAGACCACCTTTACGATTTCCAAGTTGCTGGCGCTGTTTGGCCTGACGTTGTTTGGATTTTTATTGGCAAAAGAAAGTTTCTGGTCACAGAATTGGGAGACCGGTCTGGCGGCGCGGACGGTGGCGGATAAGTCTGGCGGATTGGCCGGATTGGAATGGACGTCCATTGGTGGAGTAACCCTTTTGGGTATGATTGCCGCCTCGATGGTAGGATCCGTTTTTAGCAGTGATGCCTGGAACAATGTAACGTTCATCGCCGGAGAGATCCGCAATCCGAAACGGAACATCGGCCTCAGTCTTTTTTTAGGAACACTTATCGTGACGCTGATTTATCTCAGCACGAACCTCATGTATCTGCATGTTTTACCGTTGAATTCGATTGCATTCCCGGATGAGGACAGACTGGCTGTTGCTGCTGCAAATGTAATTTTTGGGGATGCGGGAAGAGCCATCATTGCAGCCCTGATCATGGTTTCTACGTTTGGCTGTATCAACGGGCTGGTGCTGGCCGGAGCAAGGGTTTATTATACGATGGCCAATGATGGACTTTTCCTGAAAAAGGCAGCTACATTGAATAAAAATGCGGTTCCGCAATGGGCGCTCTGGGCTCAGTGTGTTGTAGCCTCCCTGCTTTGTCTTAGTGGGAAGTACGGCGACCTGCTGGATATGGTAAGTTTCATTGTTGTACTTTTTTATGTGCTGACCATCGCCGGTATCTTTATTCTTCGCAAGAAGCGACCGGAGATGGAGCGCCCATATAAAGCATTTGGATATCCGGTTTTGCCTTTTATCTATATGCTTATG
>CANHUD010000115.1 GCA_947463665.1 Sphingobacteriales bacterium | reverse complement strand
GTGGTAGGCGATAACGTAAAATGGTCATTCTATCTGGGTGCACTGGTTTTTATCGCTTCCATCATCTGGACGGTCATCAAAACAAAGGAATTCAATCCGGAAGAATATGCTCGTTACCATGGCCCTGCAACAACGGAAAATAAAGGCCTCAGCAGCATTTTCACGGACCTGGTTCGTATGCCTAAGACCATGAAACAACTGGGATGGGTACAATTCTTTTCCTGGTTCGCTCTGTTTGGAATGTGGGTATTCACTACAGATGCCATCGCCACACATGTGCTGGGTTTATCAGTAACCGATAAAAGTTCCGACGCTTACAGAGATGCTCAGCAATGGACCGGTGTGATCTTTGGGGTGTACAATGGGGTTTCCGCTGTCTATGCGCTGATGCTGCCTAAGATCGCTGCCGGCATCGGTCGGCGTAATACGCATGCTCTTTCGCTTCTGATTGGCGGGATTGGCCTTATTTCCTTCTATTTTGCTCCCGGTAAAGAATTTTTGCTTCTTTCAATGGCTTTGGTTGGTATCGCCTGGGCCAGCATCCTGGCAATGCCTTATGTGATCCTTTCCAGTTCCATACCGGCAGGGAAAATGGGAATTTTCATGGGAATCTTCAATTTTTTCATCACCCTTCCCCAGATTCTGAATGGGATTGTAGGAGGACCTCTGGTCAAACATGTCTATGGTAACCAACCGGTCTTCGCTCTAATTATGTCTGGAATCTTCATGATTGCAGGCGCCATTAGTGTGCTCTTTGTACAAGATCAGGGGGAGACTGCATCATGATATCGTCCATTTTAAATTAGTCGTTATGAAATCATTTGTACTGTTTGCTAGTTTTGTTTGCCTATCCTTAAATCTGCTGTCGCAGGTAAATGTGTACCCGTCTCACTGGTGGGTAGGAATGAAGGATTCCCGTCTCCAGCTGATGCTCCACGGAAAAGATATCGGAAAAGGATCTGTTCGGATGAATCCTTATCCGGGTGTTCGCCTGCAGGGTATTCATGTGCCGGAAAATAAGAACTATGTATTTATTGACCTGCAGGTTTCTCCTGCTGCCAAACCGGGAAAACTCCAATTTAAAATGGCTGGCACCCAGTCTGTCACACTCCAGTATGAACTGAAAGCCCGTGAAAAAGGCAATGGGATTACCCGGAACAAAGGGGTAACATCCGCAGACCTCGTCTATCTGATCATGCCGGATCGTTTTTCCAATGGAGATACTACCAATGATGTGGTTCAGGGCCTTCGCGAAACAATGCACAACCGAAAGAACCCCTGGTCCCGCCACGGAGGAGACATAAAAGGAGTGCAGAATAAACTCGATTATTTACAGGATATCGGTGTAACGACTGTCTGGATGACACCTGTTGTAGAAAACAACATGCCGCTGATGCATGAATGGGGAAATGACGTGGCCGGTTATCATGGATACTGGATTACCGATCATTACAATGTAGACCCGCGTTTTGGTGGAAATAAAGCGTATAAGGAAATGGTGGCCACCGCCCATAACAAAGGGATGAAGGTCATTCAGGATGCTGTTTACAACCATGTAGGTAGTCATCACTGGTTCATTCTGGATCTTCCGATGAAAGACTGGCTGAACAACTGGCCGGCTTACCAGGGTTCTAACCACAAGGAAGAAGTGTTCTTCGATCCCTATACCTCTAAACTGGATAAAGATATCATGGTCGGAGGCTGGTTTGTCCCCCATCTTCCGGACCTGAACCTGCGCAATTCATTTCTTGCAAACTATCTTATTCAGAATGCCATCTGGTGCACAGAAGAATTTGGAATCGATGGCTGGCGTGTGGATACCTACAAATACTGTGATGAACAATTCATGAACACCATTAACACAGCCCTCGAAAAAGAATTTCCCAAAATCACCATTTTCGGAGAATCATGGTGCAACACCCCCCTGGGTAGCGCCTACTTCACCCAGAACAACCTGGATGTGCCGTTTAAGCACAATGTGCAAGGGGTAACAGATTTCCCCATCGCTTTCGGTATGAAGGACGCCGTCCTAAACCCTGGCGGCACCGCTCAGCTGTACAGCCTGCTTGCACAAGATGCACTCTATAAGAATCCTTTGAGAAACTGCATTTTCCTTGAAAATCATGATATGGACCGGATACTATCCGTTTTAGGTAATAGTGTCCCCCGTCTGAAAATGGCAACCGGTCTTCTGCTAACCGTTCGGGGTATACCACAGGTTTATTATGGAACAGAAGTGCTGATGAAAAACTTCAAGAATCCCAGTGACGCTGAAGTACGCCGCGACTTCCCTGGAGGATGGCAACAGGATCCTGTAAATAAATTCATTCCGGAGGGACGAATTCCGGAAGAACAGGAATATCATACCTGGTTTAAAAAAATAGCCCGTTACCGACTGACCAGCCCTGCACTTCAAACCGGCAAAACATTACATTATCAGCCGAATGACAATGTCTATGTCTATTTCCGGTATACATCCTCCCATCGGGTCATGTGTATACTAAATCCAAACAGTACATCTGCGAAAATTTCATCCGAACGTTTTCAGCAGGGACTGGCTGGCAAAAAACAGGGACGAAATATCCTTTCAGAACAGCTTGTTGATCTGACGCAGACAATGGAAGTGCCGGCGTTGTCATTTACCATCATCGAACTCTGACATGGATATAGATGAGCCTCTATACGAAGAAGTTCAGTTCATCGATACCAGTCGTGCGGTATGGAATTATTCTCTTTTCTCGGAAAATATAATACGCCAGTTTCAGGAGGGAACACTTTATACTGCCTATCATTATTTCGGGAATAAACAGCGAACGGTTCTGGGTCGCTCAGGAACTTATTTTGCTGTTTGGGCGCCTAATGCAACGGCCGTTTCGGTTAAAGGAAATTTCAACAACTGGCAGAACGATACGCATCCTTTATTTGTAAGGCTCGATAATAGCGGCATCTGGGAGGGATTCATTCCAGACGTTGGCAGGGGAGAGGTATATAAATATAACATCATTGGTTATCAGGGCAGACGGTTAGATAAAGGAGATCCGTATGCTCATTTCTGGGAACTTAAACCCAAAACAGCCAGCATTACCTGGAACCCACACTATAGTTGGACAGATCAGCAGTGGATGAGCAGCAGAGCATCTAAAAATGCACTGAACGCTCCCTATGCAGTCTATGAAGTCCATCTGGCCAGCTGGAAAAGGCCCGACAGGAATAACGAAGAGTCCTATCTTTCCTATGAACAACTTGCAGACCAGCTGGTTCCCTATGTAAAGGACATGGGCTTCACACATGTTGAACTTATGCCGGTAATGGAGTTCCCTTTTGATGGCTCATGGGGCTACCAGGGTACCGGATATTTCGCACCTACTTCCCGCTTCGGCAATCCGGAAGGATTCATGGAGCTGATCAATCGATTCCACCAGGCGGGATTGGGTGTTATACTCGATTGGGTACCTTCTCATTTTCCCTACGATGCACACGGTCTGTTTATGTTCGATGGTACACATACCTATGAATACGCAGACATGCGTAAAGGCTATCATCCCGATTGGAATAGCTATATTTTCAATTACAAAAGGGGAGAAGTACGTTCCTTCCTGATCAGCAATGCAAGATTCTGGTTCGATCTCTTTCATATAGATGGTATTCGCGTGGATGCGGTCTCCTCCATGCTTAAACTCGACTACTCCCGAAAACAGGGAGAATGGGAGCCTAATGAATTCGGTGGAAATGGAAACCTGGAAGCCATTGAATTTATCAAAGCACTCAACGAAACCATATACCGGGATTTCCCGGATGTTCAGACCATTGCAGAGGAAGCAACAGACTGGCCAGGCGTTTCCCGGCCAACCTGGATGGACGGTCTGGGTTTTGGTATGAAATGGATGATGGGATGGATGCATGATACCCTTCGCTATTTCAAACAGGACCCGCTTTACAGGCCTTATCAGCAAGATCAGTTCACCTTCAGCATGATGTATTTCTATGATGAGAACTTCATGCTGCCACTCAGCCATGATGAAGTGGTACATGGAAAATCTCCCATGCTGTATAAAATGCCGGGCGATGAATGGCAGAAATTCGCCAATCTCCGGTTACTTTATCTATACATGTTCACGCACCCCGGAGCAAAACTCCTGTTCATGGGAAATGAGTTCGGACAGTCATCTGAATGGAATTACAAATCTGAACTTGATTGGGGACTGCTACAATTTGAACCACATGCAGCGTTACAACATTTCGTGCGTACCATCTGCCGACTCTATGCCTCTGAGCCTGCCCTGTTCGAAAAACAATTTCAATCAGATGGTTTTGAATGGATCGATCTAAATAAACGTGAAGAAGCAGTCATAACTTTCTGCAGAAAAGGAAACGATGCAGCCAATGACCTGATCATTGTACTCAACATGACTCCGGTAGTACGCCACAACTGGCAGATCCGACTCAACGATTCCGGACCCTGGCTGGAAATACTAAACTCAGACGATCGTACTTTTGGTGGATCAGGCGATGTGTACAATCCTGATATCTTTATAGAAGAATCAGAAGAAGCTTTTTCCCTGAATCTTCATCTTCCTCCATTGGGAGGTGTTGTTCTCGGGAAAAAATTACATGCGCTCCGGAACACTGATGCCGAGTAATGCCATGCCAGACAGAATCACATTCGCTGTCATCCTGCACAAGCGCAACCTGAGCTGTTTCTTGTCCATGCTCTCCGCATTGGTTACGGAATGTTCTGTGTAAAATGAATTGAACATCTTTGCCAGTTCAAAAACATAAATGGCAATGAGTGATGGATTGTGTTCCGCAACGGATTGTTCAATGACGGTACTAAATCGCTCCAGTAACAGCAACAGCGATTTCTCAAGGGGTAACAATGACATTGAAACAGAAGCAGATTCATCAGGCTTTTCCTTTCGGAGAATCGATCGTATCCGGGCATGTGTATATTGCACGAACGGACCGGTAAATCCATGAAAATCGATTGACTCCTCCGGATTGAAAATCATCTTTTTCTTTGGGTCTACCCGCAATAAAAAGAATTTCAGCGCACCTAATCCCAGCATGTGGTAAAGCTCCTGTAGTTCCTGATCATTGAAATCTTTTACCTTCCCAAGTTCTTCTGTATGGGCTGCTGAAATACGCACCATTTCATCGATCAGATCATCGGCATCTACCACTGTACCTTCCCGGCTTTTCATTTTTCCGGTTGGCAGTTCAACCATTCCATAAGAAAGATGATAGATCCCCTCTGCTGATGGAAGGCCGAGTTTTTCGCATATCAGCTTCAGTACCTTGAAATGATAGTTTTGTTCATCCCCCACCACATAAATGCTTTCATCGCATTTATACTGATGGTATTTTTCTATAGCAAGGCCGATGTCCTGTGTTATGTAAACGGCTGTTCCGTCTTTTCGCTGAACGATTTTTTCATCCAGTCCGTCAGCCGTCAGATCTATAGATACGCTTCCATCCTCCCGCTTTTGAAATACGCCCTTATTCAATCCTTCCTCTACCATCTTCTTACCCAGCAGATAGGTATCGCTCTCAAAATAGGTATGGTCAAAATCAGACCCGATGCGTTTGTAGGTCTGGTCAAATCCATCATATACCCAGCCATTCATCAGCTTCCATATGCGCATCACCTCCGGGTCTCCGGCTTCCCAGTCGACCAGCATTTGCTGTGCCTCTTTGAAAATGGGGGCTTCTTTTTCAGCCTGCTCCTTACTCATACCTCCGGCGATGAGGGACTCCATCTCCTGCTTGTAGGCTTCATTGAAACGGACGTAAAAATCTCCAACAAAATGATCCCCTTTAATACCTGTACTGGAAGGTGTGGCACCGTTTGCATATCGAACCCAGGCGATCATACTTTTACAGATGTGTATGCCCCTGTCATTTACGATGCAAGACTTGATTACTTCATACCCCCCGGCCTTCAGGATCTCTGCTATGCTCCATCCCAGAAAATTGTTCCGTAAATGGCCGAGATGCAGGGGCTTATTGGTATTGGGTGATGAATATTCCACCATTACTTTTCTGCCGTTTTTCGGGTGGCGCCCGAAAGTGGTATCGGCTGAATACAGGAGTAACAGATCAAGCCAGTAGCTATCTGTGATGGTAAGATTCAGGAAACCTTTTATTACATTGAATCCGCTGAAAAAATGTACGTGCTTTTCCACTAAAGCCTGACCCAGTTCCTGTCCCAGCGCATCCGGACTTTTCCGGAGTGGTTTCGCCAGTGAAAAAAGCACCACGGTGTAATCTCCCTCAAATTCCGGTTTTGTTGGCCCGATCTGATAGGTACAACCCGCCAATTGCTCTGCAAATAACTGATTCAACGTCTGGTCAACCGCTTCCCGAATTTTCGATACAATCATCGTACGAATGCTTATCTTGTTCTGGTAAATGTTTGCAAATGTACAACAAGGACCGCTTATCCCTGCTGTTGCTTTTTTGGCTGCTGGTTGCCCAGGGATGTTCAATTTTTGCCAAAAAATCGACTATGCCTGAATTTGATAAACAGGGGCACAGGGGGGCGAGAGGACTGATGCCGGAAAATACGATTTCTGCTATGCTCAAAGCCATCGATCTGGGGGTGACCACCCTGGAAATGGATGTGGTAATAAGTCGCGACCGTCAGGTAGTTGTCTCGCACGACCCGTATTTCAATCCGCTGATCTCCACTAAGCCCGATGGCAGTTTCCTTAAGGCAGGAGAGGAGAAAGAAACACTTTTATACAATATGACCTACAGCGATATTCGCCGCTGGGATGTTGGTCTTAAGCCCCATACCCTTTTCCCGAAACAGGAAAAACGCCCGGCTTACAAGCCTCTGCTTGCAGACCTTATTGATTCCGTGGAATCTTATGTCGCTTCGCGGCGTGGAACGACCATTCGCTATAATATAGAAACCAAATGTTCTCCTCAGGGAGATGGTATACGACATCCGGATCCGGAAACCTTTACGGATTTGCTGATGGAAGTGGTCAGGAAAAAGAAAATACACCGTCGGACAACCATACAGTCGTTTGATATCCGGACGCTTCAGGTACTGCAAAAAAAGTATCCTGAAATGACTACTTCCTATCTGCTGGAAAATAAGCAGGCCAGCGATGTGGAAGGCAATATCAAAAAACTGGGGTTCGTGCCTGCCATTTACAGCCCGGAGCATCGATCCGTTACGGCCGATATGATCCGAATCTGCCATGAAAAGGGGATGCGTATTCTTCCGTGGACCGTAAACGATGCGGCTGAGATCAGGCGGTTAAAAGCAATGGGAGTTGATGGCATCATTTCAGATTACCCTGATCTGTTTGAGCGCTAAAGGCATATTTTTGCAATATGCAAGTCATAGAAGTAAAGACCCATCAGGATGAACAGGCATTTCTGGATGTTGCCAG
>CANHUD010000114.1 GCA_947463665.1 Sphingobacteriales bacterium | reverse complement strand
TTTCTACCGGGCATGTCGACAGTAAATTCGGGATTTCCATCAGCCAGATAGGGGAGGTAGAGCGGATCCTGAACAATACCGGTTTGAAGGTGGCGGGCATTCATATACATACCGGATCGGATATTAAAGATATTGGTGTTTTCCTCGAGGGGTTGAAGGTGCTTTTTGATCTGACCCGTTATTTCCCTGATCTCAAATGTATTGATCTGGGAAGTGGTTTCAAAGTTCCCTATAAAGCAGGCGATCCCGAAACAGATATAGAGGCTCTTGGCGCCCAGGTCACCGAGGCCTTCCGTAAATTTCAGGAAGCATCCGGACGGAAGCTGGAAGTGTGGTTTGAGCCCGGTAAATTCCTGGTGAGTGAAGCCGGTTATCTGGTGGTAAAAGCGAATCTGATCAAACAGACACCTGCTCGTGTTTTTGTGGGAGTGAACAGTGGATTCAATCATCTGATCCGCCCCATGTTCTACGATGCCTATCATAAAATTTCCAATATTTCAAATCCCGGCGGACCTGAACAGACGTACACCGTGGTAGGGCATATCTGTGAGACGGACACGTTTGCCTGGGATCGCTCCCTGAACGAGGTCAGGGAAGGTGATCTGCTGGTTTTTTACAATGCAGGCGCTTATGGATTTGAAATGAGCAGTAATTTCAATTCGCGGCTCAAGCCTGCCGAAGTTCTGGTAAAGAACGGAGAGACTCATCTGATTCGGAAGCGCGATACTTTTGAGGATCTGATCCGAAACCAGATCGATCTCGGAGAGTTGTAAGGAAGTTCATTTGATACGTTTGCAATTGCCTCTGTTTCCGTAACTTACCGGAGCAAACCTGTCAATAATTTATTATGCCCACTGCTCAGGAACGTTTTCTCCAGCTGGCCAGAAGCCGAATTCGGATGAACTTTTTCATGTTTACCCGCTTGCCGGCAGCCTTCTTTTCCGGTCTTCGGATTCAATCCATTGATTCAGGAGCCTGTGCTGTAAGCGTGCCCTACAAATGGTTTTCCCAGAATCCTTTTCGATCTACCTATTTCGCCTGCCTGGCAATGGCTGCTGAAATGAGTTCCGGTATGCTGGCCATGCTGCATGTCTACCGTTCTGAACCGGCCGTTTCCATGCTGGTACTAACCCTTACGGGTAATTTTCACAAGAAGGCAACCGGCGTTACCACGTTTCGTTGTGATGACGGGCCGCTGATTGAAGAGGCGATACGGAAAGCAAAAGCAACAGGGGAAGGAGTAACAGTGGAGACCGTATCCAGAGGATATAGTTCATCCGGGGAGCTGGTAGCAGATTTTAAGGTATTGTGGACATTCAAAGCGAAATCAGGAAGATGAAAATATGTTTTCACGGAGCGGCCCGTTGTGTAACCGGCTCCAAGCATTTGCTGACCTTATCGAACGGCAGAACCCTGCTGCTCGATTGCGGACTCTTTCAGGGGATGGGGAAAGAAACAGATGCACTGAACCGGCATTTCGGATTCAACCCCCGGGATGTGGATATAGTGGTTTTGTCGCACGCTCACATCGATCATAGCGGATTACTACCCAAATTGGTTAGTGAGGGGTATAAGGGAAAGATATTCTGTACGCCTGCCACCCGTGAACTGGCATCTGTGCTGCTGGAAGATTCTGCACAGATTCAGGAAGATGATGTACGGTATGTCAACAAGCGGAGAGCACTGGAAGGGCAACCGTATCTGAAACCATTGTATACAAAGGAAGATGCCCTGGAAGTGCGGCAGTATTTTGAAGAAGTGGATTACGATGTATGGACGCCGATCGATGAGGATGTGGATCTGATGTATACGGATGCGGGACATATCATTGGCAGTGCCGTGGTGAATCTTCGCATCCGAGATAATGGACAGGAAACAACGCTGACGTTTTCCGGTGATGTGGGTCGATATCGCGATGTGATCCTGCGATCGCCTTCTACATTTCCGCGGGCAGATGTAATTATTCTGGAATCGACCTATGGAAATAGTTTGCACGATCTGCACCATTCCACACCGGACGATCTGCTCGCATGGATTGAGAAGACCTGTATCCAGCGCAAAGGAAAGCTTATCATTCCGGCTTTTTCAGTAGGGCGCACGCAGGAGATTCTGTATGCACTGAATCAGCTTGAACTGGAGAGAAGGCTTCCGGAACTGGATTATTTCGTGGATTCTCCCCTAAGCATCAAGGCTACGGAAATTGTGAAACGTTATCCCGATTATTTCAACCACCGCATCCAGCAGATATTGAAGAACGATGATGATCCGTTCCGGTTCAGAGGATTGCAGTACGTACGGACCGTAGAAGAATCGAAGCTGCTGAATTTCAGGAATGAACCCTGTGTGATCCTTTCCGCCAGTGGAATGGCAGAGGCAGGGCGCGTCAAACATCACATCAGCAACAACATTGAGAACAGCCGGAATGCCATTCTGATGACTGGTTATTGTGAACCCAATTCACTGGGTGCGCGCTTGTTATCCGGACGGAAAGAAGTAAAGATATTTGGTGTGGAGCATGAGATTCATGCTGAAATCGGCCAGATCCGTAGCATGAGTGCCCATGGCGATTATGAGGATTTGTCGCAGTTCCTCTCCTGTCAGGATCCGAAAGCAGTTCGCAAATTATTCCTGGTTCACGGAGAGTATCCGGTTCAGGAGGATTTCAGGGATCGCCTGCAGCGAAAAGGGTTTACGGATGTAGTGATTCCGGAGATGCATGCGGAATTTGGACTGTAGGTTAATTTTGGGTTGTGAAGATCTATTACGAAAAAGTTGAACCTGCTTTTCTTCTTCCTGCGGCATTTGACGACAGTCTGGCACGGGGCTGGTATCGGATGTACCAGCATCTGTTCACGGTGACGCACTGGCTGAATGCGGATACCTTTGAGATCGACCGGGTCTGGTGGTTGCGTTACCACAGAGATGCCATTCAATTGCATGACTCTCATCGTAAGATTCTGAAGAAGAACCGGCACATGGACGTCCAGTTTTCGACGTTTACGGGAATAACGCCTGCAGATGATGCGTTATTCGCAGCCTATAGCACCTCAACCGATTTCGATGGATATCCCAGCCTTTCGCGCTGTTTGTACGGATCGGATACGCCTCGTCCGGCCTCAATTTTCGATACACGGGTAGTATCCGTTTGGGATGGTGACCGACTCGTAGGCAGGGGGCTGTTTGATGTGGGCGCCTCGTCGGTAATGGGAAAGATCAATTATTTTGATCCGGCTTATCGGTCCTATAGTCCGAGCAAATTCATGATCCTGAAGATCATTGAGAAAATGCATTCCGAGGGATGGGAGTGGTTTTATCCGGGATACATCATTGTGGGCCGGCCAAAATTTAACTACAAACTTTTTCTAGGGAAAGAATCGGCTGAGTACTATGATCCGGAAACGGAAAAATGGAAACCTTACAACGATGACATTATGTTGCCGGAAATCCGGACGGAAAAGGAAGATATGCAACTGATCCGGTTGCATATCCTGAGCCTATTTGGCTTCGATGAGGAGGATATTGCAACAGAAACATCCTGAACAAGACTTTATCCTAACTAAAACCGAATGCTGACGATATTATCTGATTCTTTAGTCAGCTTGAATGGTATGGGATTTTCTCCAATAAAGCAGCTTATTGCATCAGGATCTGAAACTTTGAATGAAAATGTATGAGGGGTCAGGTCACTGATAGATAATTCAGGGAACCTGATTTCATCCGGCATGAAATGAATATGGTGGTCTTTAATCTGAATGTGGGTAGATAAGACGGTGTAATCAAGTAGAACGGAGACAGATGAAAAGTTTATGCGTTTTTCATCCAGGTTTTTTCGAATCATTCTAAATACATCTTTTACCGGTTCAGAAAGTTCGAATTTTTTTTCAATGGTCTTACCCAGATGTGTGTAGGCGATCATGGCTCCTTCACAACGAATCAATTCTTCTAGTTTAGTCTGGTTAATGAGCGAAGGCAATGCTTCTATATGCGCTTCTCTCCATGTTCCATAACGGGGGAAAACATAAAGTTTATTGCCATCTTCAAATGTTCTGGGCTGAATCAGATAGTTGTTTAGAAGTTCGCCCGGACCCATGATACGAAGATATTTTCGCAGATTCAGTTTGTTGAATCTACGCAGGTATTCACCCCAGGTCAGGGGGCGTCCTTGCCCAATAGTTTGGGTAAGATGGCCATTCCACACATATGCAATGCCCACTTTTTTTACCAGATCCAGTGTGTATTCATGGTTTTTATAGGCGGTCCCTGATCCGTCTTTGTGAAAAGGGGTTTGTCCAAGCTGGCTATTGTTGATCAGGTTTCCGGAAAACCTGGAGTGATCTACCCAAACTCTTGGTTGAATTTGATGTTTTTCAATGATTTCGATGGCCTCTTCCGCGTCTTCTCTGGAAAAACCACGACGCCCGGCATGTACATAATCACCCCATGTATGTAAAGAATCTGTTGGTTGTGAGCTGATAAATGGATGATTCGTAAGATTAACCTGATCAGGAATGTTGAGATTGTGGTTGGATACGAAAATCGAATTTGCCCAGGGAAGGTTACATTCTGAAAAAATAAAATCATTCAATTGATGCCATGCATTTACGCAAGTGTTGTCAGGATCATTTGATATAGTCAACCAGGCTTTGAATGGGAAAGGAAACTTTAGTAGGTGCGCTGCCATTGCAACAATTATTTTACGATAACGGACACCAACACCTAAAATTGCGTGAAGGTTAATGAAAGATAAATCGATATTCTATTGCAAATCAATAATTATACGATTTGTCAAAAATAATTATGAAATATTACATAACCTACAACTTATAGTGATACTTAATATCTTCCTACGCTGAACGGCTCTATATTAATACTGGTAGGCTTACCACTTGCCATCTGCTCAACAAGTTTTCCTGTTGCCGCAGCCAGCGATATGCCCAGCATGGCATGGCCGCCGGCGATAATCAGATTTTTATAGTTGGAATGCCTGCCTATATAGGGCAAACCATCCGGACTCAATGGCCTCAAACCGCTCCAGATCTTTTGTTCGGTGGGAAATTCAACGTTCAGATCAGGATAATAGAGATGGGCTGCATCGTATATGGCTCGTGCCCGTTTCAATAGTTTAGGGGAATTGAGTCCGCTGATCTCCATCGTTCCACCCATACGAAGATCCTGCCCCATGGGTGTCATGGCCACCCGGTGATCAACCAGAATGGCTGGATACCGCAGGTTCTTCTCTGTTTTGTCGAAGGTCATGCTGTACCCTTTTCCTGCCTGCAGCAACATGTGGATACCCAGTTGCTCCGTAACCACCGGAAGCCAGGAGCCGCTGGCCAGCAAGAGTTCCTCCACTTCCACGGCTCCCTTGTTGGTAACTACTTTGGTTACATGTCCGTTTGCCTTTTCAAACCCGGTCACCTCGGTGTTCAGCATGAATTCCACTCCCTGCTGTTCCAGCCATGTATGGATGGTCTGCATAAAATCACCGGGGTGAAGATGGGCGTCAATCGGATACAACACGCCACCACGTACATTCACCTCCACATCCGGCTCCATTTCCTGAACTTCCCTGCTGTTCATGATCCGGGTGTCAATGCCGAATCTGGCTGCTTCTTCGGCCAGTTCAATTTCATGTTTTTCCGTATGCGCGTTCTTATACATCATGAAGCAGCCTTTCTCTTCCATTCTAAAGGTATTGCCTACTTCATTTTTTATGTCGGAGGTGAGCTCGCGCGATAACAGCAGCAGTTCCACCAGCGGCGGCGTATTCTTTTCCACGGTCCGATGGGTGGAATTGGCCCAGAAAGTCAGGCACCATCGGATCAGATCCAGGCTCAGCCGGGGTTTGATGTAAAAAGGGGATGTTGAACTCAGCATCCAGCGCAGTCCTTTGGCCACAATGCCCGGAGAGGCCAAAGGGATGATGTGGGAGGGCGACACATACCCGGCATTTCCGAAGGATGTTCCGGAGCGTAGATCGCCCCGGTCGATCAGCCGTACCTCATGTCCGGCTTTCTTCAGATAATAGGCACAACACAATCCGATGACTCCGCCACCGATCACCGTCACTTTTTTCTGGCTCATTTTTTAACGTTATACAGTTTTTCGTTCAGCTTACGAAGCTTTTCCACATCAAATTTAGTTTGTTTCCGATCGTAGGTCATCAGTCCGTTTACTTCGGTTTCCACATCGGTGGTCTGCGTGTAAATCGCGGCAGATAATCCTTTCGGGATCAGCGGAATAAGTTTATCGATCAGCTGCTGGTATCGATCGAACAATTCTTCCCTGTTTTTGAAACTCTGATAGCCCCAGTTGCTTTTATCGGTCCAGGTATGCCCTTCTACCGGCAGGCCCAGTCCGCCAAATTCACCCAGCACTACTGCCCGGTCTTTCCCAAAAACCTCCGGCCGGTGCAGGATAGGATCGGGATAATTGTGCAGATCGTGCACATCGCCCACGGCATGGAAATTCCCACCGCTGGCGGGGTTCACGAGTCTGGAAGGATCGTACTTCTTTACCCAGTTCGTGATCTCCACGGTTTTGAACTGTCCCCAGGCTTCATTGAATGGTACCCACATCACGATGGAGGGGAAAGAACGAAACGCATCGATCATGGCCTGCAGTTCGGAGCGGTAGATCTTTTCCGAAGCTTCCGTTCTGGTTTTATCGGTAGGCTCCAGTCCGGGATTGGTGGTCCATTTATCCTGCTTTTCCATATCGCCGCTGGGCATATCCTGCCATACCAGCATACCCAGACTGTCGCAGTAACTATACCATAATGCCGGCTCCACTTTCACATGTTTACGGATCATGTTGAAGCCCATTTTTTTGGTTTGCACGATGTCATACTTCAGGGCTTCGGCGGTAGGCGCGGTGTAGAGTCCGTCCGGCCACCAGCCCTGGTCGAGCGGACCATACTGAAACAGGAACTGGTTGTTGAGCAGTACCCACTGGATGCCGTGTTCATCTTTTTGCAAAGAGATCTTCCGTATGGCGGTGTGGGTGGTCACTTGGTCGATCGGCTGACCGTTTCGGGTGAGGGTTACCGTGAGGGTATAGAGTTTAGGATTGGCGGGCGACCAGGCCTGAAGGTTTTTCGCATCGAGTGTCTGCTGATCGAGGTTGGATCCGCTGGTTTCTGAAACGATTTTATCCCCATCTTTCAGGGTGATGCGCAGCTGGTCCTGTTGCCGGCTCTGGAGAATACGGGTGTGCACAGTCAGTTTGCCGGCATCGAGATCGGGCACGGAATAGAGATGATCGATCCGGGATTCGGGAACGGATTCCAGCCATACGGTTTGCCAGATACCGGTTACAGCAGTGTACCAGATGCCGGAGGGGTTGCTGACCTGTTTACCACGCGGATTCGGACCTTTATCGGTGGGATCCCAGACTTTTACTACAATTTC
>CANHUD010000113.1 GCA_947463665.1 Sphingobacteriales bacterium | reverse complement strand
CCTGCTGGCCAAAGCGACTGAGCACATGGCAGAGATAGGGAGTACCGAGAAATCCGGTAGACAAATGATTCCCCCTGCTTTTAATATCCTCCGCCAGATTTTCAGCAGCCTTCATACGAACCGATTCAGGTAGTAAGTCAAAATGAAGGGCCAGCACATAACCGGTTTGAGATCCGGAATACACCCGTCCCGCAGGCGATACATATTCTTTATTGAACACATCTCTGATCTGTTCAAATAGTCGGTTATACTGAGACGCATCGTCCTGCTTACCCAGCACAGCGGCTGATTTGGCAAGCAGGGAGGTAGAATAGGCGTAAAAAGCAGTGGAGATCAGGTTACGATCTGTATGTCCATCAGCGGTCGTATGCTGAAACAGTTCCGGATGATAATACAGCCAGTCGCCAAATACACTTCCATTTTTCCAGATCATGGAAGTGCCGGCAACGGAACGAATGTATTCCACAAATCGTTTCATGGAAGGATACTGCTCTTCCAGCAGACGTTTATCTCCATAACTGGTGTAGATGGTCCAGGGAGCGATAACAGCCACATCGGCCCATCCCGCTGACGTTCCATTGTTACGTAAAACATCGGGAACCACAAAAGGTATGGCTCCATTTTCAAACTGGTCGGCCTCTACATCTTTTAGCCATTTAGTGAAGAAGGCCTGAACGTCCATGTTGAAAGCGGCTGTTCGAATGAATGCCTGTGCATCACCGGTCCACCCAAGCCGCTCATCCCTTTGCGGACAATCGGTAGGCACATCCAGAAAATTTCCTTTATGCCCCCAGATGATGTTTTTCTGCAACTGGTTGATAAGCGGATGAGACGTTTCAAAGGTGGATGTAGGCTGCATCTCGGAATGGATCACTATCCCTGTAAGATGCTCCGGTTTGAGGTCACCCGGATATCCTTCGAGTCTGATATAGCGGAAACCCATGAAGGTATACCAGGGTTCATATTCTTCCATTCCCTCGCCTTTGAGGGTATACTCAAGCGTAACTTTTGCAGCCCTCAGGTTTTCAGTGTAAAAATTTCCGGCCTTATCCAGTACTTCCGCATGTGTAATGCGGACCGTAGTGCCCTTTGGCCCCTGAACCCTGATTTTCATCCGACCCACCATGTTTTGCCCCATGTCGGCTACGAGCTCTCCTTTGGGTGTGCGAAAAATCCTGATGGGTTTAAATTCTTCCACTCTTTTTACAAACGCACCCTGCTGCCAGGTAAGTGTTTGTTTTTGCTGGTCCGATAGCTGTACCGGCCACCAGTTGTTATCGTTAAAGCCTGGCTTATTCCAGCCCTGAATCTCCATCCGGGCATCATAGGTTTCACCATCATAAATGCCGGACATGCGGACGGGCCCGTTATCTGTAGCCTTCCAGCTTTCGTCTGTTGGGATAATGGCTTCTGAGCCGTCTGTATAGCGGATCCTCAATTCAGCGAGCAGTCCCAGTTTTTTTCCATAGAGATTCCGGTTATCGGTCCAGCCCAGGGTGCCTTTATACCAGCCTTCAGCCAGTCCTACCCCAATGGCATTTTCGCCAGACTGGAGCAGGGAGGTTACATCAAATGCCTGGTACTGAAGTCTTTTGTTGTAGGATGTCCAACCGGGTGTAAACACATAATCGGTTACATTTTTACCGTTCAGCGTAGGAAGGTAAAGCCCCCGGGCCGTGATGTACAGGCGGGCAGAAAAAATCTTTTTGGAAATCGTAAAGGATTTTCGGACCAGTAAGGTTGGCAGACTTTTTTTCAGATCGACTGTCTTTTCCGGTTCGATCCATTGCGCTTTCCACGGCTGATCCATGAATCCGGTTTCAAAAAATGCCGGCTGGCTCCAATCCGACTGGTTCCCTTTATTGTCTTTTACCCTTATCTGCCAGTAATAGCGGGTTAACGATTTCAGCGGGAAAGCATGCGAAACATCTACAGAGGCGTCTGAAGATTGCATAAACGTGTGCAGTACTTTTCGGCCCTGGGCATCCGCTGAGATGCGGAGCTGGTAAGAAGTCTGCAAAACATTTTCCTGAGCAGACTGCAGTTTCCAGCTGAAGCGTGGAAGTGGTGCATCCATACCTATTGGATCAGTCAGATGTTCACATCGGAGAGAATGTACAGACAGTACATTCTTTTGCGCTGCTGCTGATAGGCATAACAGCAGGGCAATAGCAAGCAATCGTATGTTCATGTTGAGTGTGTTGACAACCGATCAGCGGCCGAAAGTAGCCTCCCAGGCCAGCATGCCGCCTGTCAGGTTCTTTACATTGGTAAAGCCCATCGTCTCCAGCATCATACAGGCATTCCCGCTTCTGTTCCCGCTTCTGCAATAGACAATGACTTCTTCATTCATCATCTCATCAATGCCCTCGGTATCAGCTCCCATAATCCTTCCCAAAGGATGCAGAATACCACCGATATTAAAATCAGCGTGTTCAGATGGTTCGCGGACATCGACCAGGTTCAGTTTTTCACCGGCCTCCAGTCTTTTTTTCACTTCCTCAGGTGTAATGACGTTCATACATATCGGTTTAAATGTGTCAGTTATTCGGAAACAGACTCGATGTATCCCGGACAGGACGCTGCACACTCAGCCTGAGATCCATCATTTGTCCCATACGGATCAGATTCAGCTTATTCTCCTCCGTAAAACGGGGAGGATTCTGCCAGTAAATAAAGCTGGAAAGGGTATCCTGAACATCAGGATCCGGTAAAACGACACCGAGGTTTATTCCACTGGCTTCAAGAAGAATTCCGGCTTCTTCAAAGGTCATTCCGAACAGATCCGGCACCGGAATCTGCTCGTTGCCGATACCCGCTCCCAATACCAGCGAAATAGTAGAGCCCATCAGCACTTTATCTCCGGGTTTAATCGAAATTCCATCCAGTATCTGATCTTTAACCGCATTTTTTGCAATGTCCGGCACGTAACTGGTGTCACCGAGTTTCAATCCTCTTGAACGCAATTCCAATTCTGCATTCCGGAAACTTAAACCCACTAAATTGGGCATATCGATGAGCGGTGGAACCGCCCGATTGATGGTCAGATATACGGTCCGATTAACTTTTACCGTAGCATCTGCATCCGGAAACTGCTTCATGACTTCCAGCGGAAGAAGGGTATCCTGGTAAATAGAGTCCTGAATCAGGATCTCAAATCCCTGTTCTTCGAGTATCCGTGTAGCCTCGTCGAGCGTTTTGCCGGTTACATCCGGCACCCGCAGGTATTCCCCATGGTTGGTCCAGAAATTAAGGGTCTGCAGAAACAAAAAGAGCAAAAACAAAGAGGTAACCACGCCGAGGGCAATGTTCGCACCTAAGGATTTTGGCAACCGGCTGTTCTTGTTTTGGCTTTGTTGTTTCATATTACGTTCGTTGTAGGGCTTCTTCAATGAGCGTACTGTAAAAATCTTTCAATGTTTCACCTGCAGCTCTCACCTGTTGCGGAACAATACTCATCTCACTTTGTCCGGGCACCGTATTGATCTCCAGCAGGAAGGGTTCGTTTTTTGTTTCACTGAATATAAAATCCATCCGAACAATACCGCTGCAATTGAACACTTCGTACACTTTGCAGGCAGCATTCCGGATCTTTTCTGCCATTTCTTCCGGGCATTCGGCAGGCGTTACTTCTCTGGACAGTCCCTGGTATTTCGCCTCAAAATCAAAAAACTCTTTTTCGGTAAAAATCTCCGTAAACGGAAGCGTATGTATCAGGCCCTGGCGCCGGTAAACACCGATGGTAAATTCGCGGCCGCTAATGAACTCTTCCACCAGGATCTGATCGTCTTCCGCGAATGCCTTTTCCAATGCTTCCCCTAATGCTTCCGGCTGGTTTACCCTGCTCATGCCTATACTGGATCCGCCATTGTTTGGCTTCACAAATACCGGGAGCGACAACTGGTTCAGGATAGATTCAGGAGCAACAGGTGAATGTTTGAACAGATGTAAGGATCGTGCAACGGAAATTCCGCTGAAAGCGGCTACCGCCACTGTGTACCGCTTATTGAACGTCAGCGCAGACGTAGCAGCATCACAGGATGTGTAAGGCAATCCCAGAAGATCGAAATATCCCTGTAATTTTCCATCTTCTCCGGGAGTACCGTGAATGCCGATGAAAACAGCATCAAACCGGATTTTTTTACCACCGATCTCCAGAGAAAAATCCCTGCGGTCAACATCGATTTCCAACCCATCCGCTGTTTTGTGGAACCAGTGGGTGGGTGTGATATCAATTCGAAATACATCGAAGCGCTCACGATCCAGATTCTTTTCTATGGTAATAGCGCTTTTGTAAGAAATGGCCGCTTCCGCAGAATAGCCACCGGTCACAAAAGCGATGCATGGTTTTGACATGAATGTATTCCCTTTATTGTTACGGTTCATCACCGAGTCCCTGGTTACCGCTATCCAGTACGAATTTCCAGGAACCATCCGGCTGCTTCTTCCAGATCGTTACGTAGGTACCTCTTTCCACCTGCTTATCTGCGTAGTGCATTTCATAAATCCCATAGGTGTATCCAAGATCACCGGATGCGGCTATGTCGCCTCCCCGGGGCTCCCAGGTCATCCGCACCGACTTATCATCCATAGCAGAAATAAGGCGGATGGCAGACGCACCTTTGAAAGGATACGCATTGTCTCTCATCATCACGCCGTCTTCATCTATGTATTCCAGAAATGCTTTTCGAAGCCCGTGTTCTTTGCTGTAGGCAGAGAAAGAAGCATCTACCGCCTGCAGTTCCAATTCGTTTGTTTCCGGTGATTCAGCTACTTTATCCTCCGGCGGTTCTCCGCAGGCAGCAAAGAGCAGAAGAGAGGCTACTGAAAGTATGAGCAAACGCATGAAAGGCCGATTCAGGCTCAGAGATGGAGCTTTTCTTTTTTAGCCATCAGCTCATCAACGGTCTCCTGGTACATGTCATCCGGTACACAACAATCAACCGGACAAACAGCCGCACACTGGGGTTCTTCATGGAAACCCTGACACTCGGTACATTTATTGGGAACGATGTAATACGTATCAACACTGATCGGTGCATTCTTGGCATCTGCATCCAGAATAGAACCATCCAACAGGGTAAAGGCCCCTTTCACGGTGGTTCCGTCGGAGAGTGCCCATTCTACTCCTCCTTCATAAATGGCATTGTTCGGACATTCGGGCTCGCAGGCGCCGCAATTGATACATTCATCTGTGATCTTAATAGCCATACGTTCAATAGATTTAAGCGGTTAAATTTGCTTATCGATATTGCCTTATAAAGGTATAACAAACAAATTAAAAACGCATGAAATTAATTGAGCGGACAGAGGCATTGGAGAAGTTGGGGAAGTACCTCCTGGAAGGCGCACCGGCACTGGATGAAGCCATTGAAGAAGCTCACTACCGGAATGCATGGTTCACTCCGCAATTTATACAGCTTTCGATCCGCAACATCGCCCGTTCCTTTCTGCAGGCTTCCACCTTGCAACAGGCAGCTGCTCATTATCAGCTTCCCGATAGCACCCCCAACCCCAAAAATGTAGGGCTGGTCATGGCGGGTAACATCCCACTGGTGGGCTTTCATGATTTTCTTTGCATCTTTCTGAGCGGACATACCCAAACGATCAAACTGTCTGCCAAAGACAGTGTGTTGTTCCGCCATCTGGCCTCGTTCCTGACAGCAACAGATCCTGCTGTATCGAACTATTTCACATTTGCTGACACCCTGAAAGGATGTGATGCCTACATAGCCACCGGCTCAGGCAATACAGCTCGTTACTTTCATCAGTATTTTGCCCGGTACCCTCACATCATCCGAAAAAACCGTACCGGCATCGCTATACTGGATGGAACGGAATCAACAGAGGAACTGCACGCGCTGGCAGATGATATCCAGCTTTATTTCGGCCTTGGATGCCGCAATATCAGCCAGATTCTTGTTCCGGAAGGATATGATTTCAACCCACTACTGGAGGCACTCCGCAAGTATGATTATTTCATGGATTTTCATAAATACAAGCATAACTATGATTATGCCCTTACCATCAGTATGATGAACCGGGAAGCCTATCACACCAATGACTCCATCGTGATACGCCCACATCCCAGTCCGTTTGCCGGGATCTCCAGCCTGCATTATGCAACCTACCAGGATGTTAACGAAGTGATCGACCGCCTGAATCCGGATGAAATCC
This sequence comes from Sphingobacteriales bacterium, assembly GCA_947463665.1. Lineage (GTDB taxonomy): Bacteria > Bacteroidota > Bacteroidia > Chitinophagales > Chitinophagaceae > Pollutibacter. Next base: position 1,254 of record CANHUD010000113.1, on the reverse strand, counting down.
AGGTAATTACCGGACATGGCTTCAAACCCTTCGGACAGGCGCAATGCCCCGGATTTTTTGATTATGCCGATGGCATTGATACCATGGCATTCCTTCAAACACTAAACTGACATTTTTTCGGAATGTAAGCCGGCAGACTGACAGCCCCTGCCAACATACGAAGCTCTTACTAATTTCTTGTTAAATGGAACGAGCGGTAAACTGAAAATGCGTCAGGTTTGTTTTATTTGTGTCGGTCGGCACGGGGTTTGACCGACAAACAATCGTACATTTAAAAACAAACGCAAACATGAACATAAAACAGATTCTCACCGTTGTGCTGATCAGTGCCTCCACTACTGCAGGTACGCTGTTCGCCTATCACAAAATGACCGAAGGATCTGCCTCTATCCAGGGTGATAGTACCAGGATCCCCGCCAATTATGCCGGTCTGTTTGATAACAAAAATCCGGGATCTGAAGGTCCGGTTGATTTCTCCAAGGCCTCCCAGAGTGCTGTACCAGCCGTGGTGCACATTACCACGGTGATCAGTGGGAATGCTTCCAGCGGGCAACAGCGCCGGAATCCATTCTCTGATTTTTTCGGAGAAGATTTTGACGATTTCTTTGGAATGCCCCGTCGTTCTCAACCACAGCGGGCCAGTGGCTCGGGTGTCATCGTTTCAGATGACGGGTACATTGTTACCAATAATCATGTGATCGATGAAGCATCTGAAATCAAGGTGACCCTGAGCAATAAAAAGACCTACACAGCTAAACTGATCGGAGCAGACCCCAGCAGTGATCTGGCTATGCTGAAGATAGAAGAAAAAGGATTGCCCTTCATCCTTTACGGGAATTCCGACGTGGTAAAAATTGGACAATGGGTGCTGGCGGTAGGTTATCCGCTGAACCTGGAAACCACTGTAACAGCGGGAATCGTGAGTGCTAAATCACGTTCTCTGGGATTGAATGCCCGCAGAAGCAACACGCCCATCGAATCATTCATCCAGACAGATGCAGCGGTGAACCAGGGGAATAGCGGAGGAGCACTGGTTAATACCAATGGAGAACTGGTGGGCATTGTTTCTGCCATCGCTTCCCCAACAGGTGCTTACGCAGGATATTCTTATGCGATTCCAGTAAACATCGTAAAAAAAATAATAAATGATCTGCTCCAATACGGAACGGTTCAGCGTGCCTATCTGGGCGTATCCTATTTGCCGGATAACGTTCCCGATTCAGAAAAGGAAAAACTTGGATTCAAAGACGGTAT
>CANHUD010000112.1 GCA_947463665.1 Sphingobacteriales bacterium | reverse complement strand
GTGCATCCCCTGTTTTTTGGCGAATTGTGGAGTATGTCGGTAGAAGAATGGTTTTATCTGCTGCTGCCCCTGAGTTGTATGGTTTTGTATCCTTTTTTCACCAACAAGCCTAAGATTATCCTGGTAGTATCGATATTTTTCATCCTTCTTCCCTTGGTTTTACGTGTGCTTAAATATGAGCAGGGGATTGGGTTGAACGATCTGGATGGGGAGTACAGAAAGATGATTTTTTTACGGTTAGACAGTCTGATGTATGGTGTGCTGGCGGCTTATATGTACATCTGTTATCCCGATGCATGGTTTCGCTACCGATTCCCGGCATTGGTCATCTCGCTCCTGCTCCTGGCCAGTTTTCCGCTGAATCCATTTGAATGGAGATCGGCGTACATTCCGATAAATTTTGTGGTTGAAGCCATTGCGGCTGTTTTTCTGATCCAGTTTTTTTCGACCATTAAAACCACGCGAATCCCCTTTCTGGATGCCGGTTTTATTTATCTGGGCGTAACGGCCTATGCCATGTATATGGTTCACCGTACCCTGTTGCTGCATACGCTTTTTCCGCAGATCGACCGGTGGTTTGGCTGGGAAGGGTTGCGGCCCAAAGAAACCTGGCATCTCCGCTATCCGCTCTACTGGGTACTGACCTTCGGGTTATCGTACCTCCTCTACACCTTCTTTGAGGAACCCATGACTCGCCTGCGCGACCGGCTGGGAGGAAAGAACTAATTTTTTAACTTGTTTTTCCCAAACTATTCCCTTACTTTGTATTAGTTGCATAACTAACAATATGCCAAACAACCAATTTAAACGCGGAGAGTTATACAGTTTTATCACGGGTAAGGCATCTACGGCCATTGCCCGGCGGTTACAGAAGAATTTCAAACAGGAGGGGCTGGACATTACCATCGAGCAGTGGAGTGTGTTGTATCAGTTGTGGAAGCAGGATGGGATCAGCCAGCAGGAGTTGTGCAATGCCACGTTTCGGGATAAGCCGAGCATCACGCGGCTGGTAGACAATCTGGAGAAGCTGAAGCTGGTGAAGCGGATTTCTTCCAGTGAGGACCGGCGGATGAACCTGATTTTTCTGACAGATGCCGCGCGGGCGTTGCAGGAGCGTTCGATGGAGCTGGCCAACCGGACGCTGAATGAGGCGCTGGAGGGTGTGGAGCCGGAAGCGATCGAATTGTGTAAGGCCGTGCTGCAGCGTGTGTATGATAACCTGACCTGAACGATTTAAAAACATAGATTATGGCTACCGAAGTTTTGACACAGCAGACCCTGAAAGGTGCGGAGTGGGTCGTCCGCGAAGTGGAAGCCGGATCCGTATTTATTCCGGAAGAATTCAATGAAGAGCAGCGCATGGTGATGGACATGTGCCACGAATTTCTCAACACTGAAGTGTATCCGATTCTGGACCGCATCGATGCGCTGGAACCCGGACTGATGCCCTCTCTCATGGATAAGGCCGGTGAACAGGGGCTTCTCGGAACATCTATACCAGAGGAACTTGGCGGACTAGGAAAGGATTTCATCACCAGTACCATCGTGAATGAGGGACTGGGTGGCGGTCACTCTTTCTCTGTTGCCATTGCCGCGCATACCGGTATTGGTACGTTGCCGATCCTCTATTTCGGTACACCGGAACAGAAGGCGAAATATGTAACGAAACTGGGTTCCGGAGAATGGAAGGGTGCGTACGGACTGACCGAACCCAATTCCGGTTCGGATGCCCTGAGTGCCAAGACCACCGCAAAGCTCAGCGCGGATGGCACGCATTATCTGCTGAACGGACAAAAATGCTGGATCACCAACGGTGGTTTTGCCGATGTGTACACCGTTTTTGCCAAAGTGGATGGCGATAAATTCACTGCCTTCATTGTAGAACGCGGCTTTGAAGGGTTTACGCAGGGGCAGGAAGAACATAAGATGGGCATCAAAGGATCTTCTACCGTGCAACTGTATTTCCAGGATTGCAAAGTACCGGTGGAGAATGTACTCGGAGAGATCGGAAAAGGACATGTGATCGCCTTCAATATTTTGAATATTGGTCGGCTGAAACTTTGTGCAGCTACATTGGGAGGTGCCAAGATGGCCCTTTCTACTACGGTGCAATATGCGAATACAAGAGAACAGTTCAACCAGCCCATCGCCCGTTTCGGTGCCATGCAGCATAAACTGGCGGAATGTGCCATTCGTACCTGGATCTGTGAGTCGGCCTTGTATCGTTCTTCCAAACTGATCGACGACTGGGAACAGAAGTTGTTATCGGAAGGGAAGACCTATGCCGAAGCCCTGCTGGGTGCGGCGGAGGAATACGCCATCGAATGTGCGATCCTGAAAGTATATGGCAGTGAGTTGCTTGATTTTGTGGTGGATGAAGGGGTGCAGATCCATGGAGGAAATGGATACAGTGACGAGTATTCTATTTCAAGAGCATATCGCGACAGCCGGATCAACCGCATTTATGAGGGTACCAATGAGATCAACCGGTTGCTGACCGTGGACATGGTTTTAAAGCGTGCCATGAAAGGGCGTCTCGACATTATGGGCCCGGCGCTGGCTGTTCAGAAAGAACTGATGAGTATTCCTGATTTTGGAAGTGGCGATGAGGCTCCATTTGCTGTGGAGCTGAAACTGATCCGCGACATGAAGAAAAGTATTCTGCTGGTGGCGGGTGCAGCTGCCCAGAAACTGATGATGCAGCTGGAGCATGAGCAGGAAATTCTGATGAATGTGGCCGATATGGCGATTGAAGTGTTCCATGCGGAGAGCGGTATACTGCGGGCCATTAAATCCGCTGAGCGCGGGGATGCGCAGGCTGCTATTTATGCAGATATGGCGAAGACCTATCTCTATGATGCGGCAGACCGTGTGCATAAATGCGGAAAGGATGCGATCAATGCATTCGCCTCCGGCGATGAGCAGCGCATGATGCTGTTAGGAGTGAAGCGGTTTACCAAGGCTGCTCCGTTCAATGCCAAAGATGCCAGAAGAAGGATCGCTCAGAAACTGATCGATGCCGGAAAATATCCCTGGTAACCCAGGATTGTGGTGCTAAATCAGAGGCGGCTTCGTGCCGCCTTTTTTATTAGAGAAACCGGAAGGATTCAGGCTCTTCTTTCCAGACACGCTTCTCGTATCGGATTTTTTCCTGCTTCCCTTTTTTGAACTTATACAATCCGGTTAGTATCATAACCTGCCAGATGAGATGTGTAACGATTGTTATTCTGCGGGCATCTTTACTGTATAGAAGATCATCGGAAGACAAAAGGATCAGGAGCATTCCGGTAGCCAGCAGCCAGAACAGCGTTCCGGCAAGGAGGAGTGATTTTCCAAAAGCAATATCGTCTTCATACAATGGTTCCCGCAGCAAACGAATCAGCAGATAGCCGGTGATGACTGCAGATGGAAGAATCGAGATCAGACCCGAGACGGTGGGCATAAGCCAGTGTATAAGCAGGATGGCCAATGCCAGGCCACGGGTCAGCCATAACAGAAAAGGTGATCGTATCAAAAAACAAAGGAGTAGCAATAGAAGCGGAATGGTACCGGTGTAGGTGAATGGTACCAGAGATAAGGACATGGCCATCAGGTATATATTGCCTCCGATGCCGGCGATGAAGGCAACAGGAGCGTCTTTCCAAAGACGGATCATAACATAAGAAACGGATAATAAGAGCGATGCCTGCAACAGGGAAAGAGATAGATCAAGGGGTTGGTTCATCATACAGGATACGGGTCTTTTCGTGTTGTATAACGATGTGCAGGCTTCTGGAATTACTGAAACCTGAAAATTCACGGAAAGCGCAAAGAGGTATCGTAAAAGTACCTGTATCGATCCCCCGTTTTTTTTCTATAAATTACGTCCATGAAACAGGTGATGTTCATCGTATTTTTCTTTTCATTTTTCTTGCACGCTGATGCTCAGTCGTTTCGCATGATGCGCACCAAAGGTGCACTGGCTTATCTGGAATTCGGATTGGGTGACGACCGCCTGGGGGGAGCCAAAATGACCTATCTGGATTCGAATGTTATTGTTCAGGTAGTAGACAGTGTGAAGGATGATTACAAAGTAAAATTATCCGAACGTCATGCCGCCTGGCTTCCTAAAACTGCGGCAGTTCCGGCGCCGGACGTGCGGCCTCGTCCGTATTATCTGAGTGGTTCCATCAAAGTTTATGGAGATGAGCGCTATGATTATGTGAGTGTGCTGCTGGATGAGCGGCTGCCTTACAGGAGCCAGCAGACGATTGAGCCGTCCGGACTTCAGATCGATATTTATGGTGCTACCAGCAATACCAACTGGATCACCCAGCTGGGCAGTGCGAAAGAGATCCTGCAGACGTGGACAGAGCAGGTAGAGGACGATGTGCTGCGCGTACACATACGGCTGAAACATCAGCAGCACTGGGGGCATGCGCTGTATTATGATAGTTTGTATAAACGACTCTATGTTCGGGTGAAGCGACCACCGGAGAAGGATGTCCGAAAATGGAAACTGGCGATTGATGCAGGGCATGGCGGTAGCAATACAGGTTCCACAGGGCTAACCTCAAAGGTTACGGAAAAGACCTATGCGCTGCTGATGGCGAAGGAGCTGGAACAGGCTGCGAAGAAGGCGGGGTTGAAGAATGTATACATGACGCGTACAAAAGATACCACGCTGAGTATGGAGGAGCGAATTGTTGCGTTAAGGAAAGAAGATCCGGATCTGCTGATCAGCATACATCTGAATTCCTCATCGGTGGATACGATACAGGGAACCAGTACGTTTTACCGGTACATCGGTTTCAGACCGTTGTCTCAGCACATTCTGAAACACATGCTGACACTGGGTTTGAAAGAATACGGAAATGTGGGGAATTTCAATTTCGCATTGAGTGGTCCTACGGAGTTTCAGAACTGTCTGGTGGAGGTAGCGTTTCTTAGTAACCGATCAGATGAGCAAAAGATATTGCGGTCATCGTTTCATAAGTCGGTAGCCCGCAAGATCATGGAGGGCATACGATCCTATAGTAAATCCTTACAATAATCAATACGTTTAATTTTATGGCAAACGGACTATTTGTACATCAGGTGTATTTCTGGCTGGCTGATCCTGAGAGCGCGGAGGCCCGGGCAAAACTGATTGCCGGTTTACAGAAACTGAGTAAAGTGGACGGCATACGAATGTGTCATATCGGGCAGCCGGCGGAGACCGACAGGCCGGTGATTGACCGGTCGTATGCTGTTTCCTGGCTTACGTTGTTTGACACACAGGCAGCGCAGGATGCCTACCAGGAAGATCCCATTCACCTGCAATTTGTAGAAGAATGTGCTTCTTTGTGGTCGAAAGTGATCGTTTATGATTCAATAGATGTTTAATTTATGTGAATATTGCATAAACCTTGCATGGCATGATATTTTATGTATCTTTGTGATGTCATTGTCCTGATCTATTTGCTTCTGTAAGTGGTACGCAAAAAAATTGCCCTCCGTCTTATCGTTCTTTTAGTCAGTACCATTGTTATTCATTAAAATTTTGAAATGAACATTTTCGTGTCCAATCTCAGTTTCCAGATCCAGGATCAGGATCTGCTCGAGATTTTTGCAGAGTACGGGGAAGTTACCTCTGCTAAAGTTATCACCGACAAATTCTCTGGCCGCAGCCGTGGTTTCGGTTTCGTTGAAATGGCGAACGATGAGGAAGCCAAGAAAGCGATTGCTGAGCTGGATCAGGCAGCAGTTGATGGTCGTACCATCTCTGTAGCAGAAGCAAAGCCACGTGAGCAACGCCCTGAGCGCAAGCCCTTCGGAGCTGGCGGTGGTGGCGGCAACCGCTTTAACAAAGGCGGTGGCGGCGGTGGAGGCTTCAACAAGCGTTATTAATTGACATTTGTCTCCATTAGAAAAGGGCGGCCATTGGCCGCCTTTTTCATTTTTTGTACATTCGGTTTTGTATGAAGCATAAAAAGCAGGCTGCCGTAGGGTTTATTTTTATCACGATTCTGATTGATGTGATTGGTTTTGGGATCATCATTCCGGTGATGCCACAGTTGATCCGATCGCTTACCGGAGGAACGATAGGGGATGCGGCGCAATATGGAGGGTGGTTGTTGTTTGCGTATGCGATCATGCAATTTTTATTTTCTCCACTGGTAGGGCGATTGAGTGATCAGTACGGGCGCAGGCCGGTGTTATTGATCTCTTTATTTGGATTTGGGCTGGATTATCTGTTGCTGGTGTTTGCACCCAGTATAGCGTGGTTGTTTGTGGGGCGGCTGATTGCGGGCATTACCGGTGCGAGTTTCACTACAGCTACGGCCTATATTGCGGATGTGAGTACACCGGAGAAGCGCGCACAGAATTTTGGTATGATGGGTGCTGCGTTCGGTCTGGGGTTCATCATAGGTCCTGCCTTGGGCGGTCTGTTTGCACAATGGGGGCTTCGGGCTCCGTTTGTAGCGGCGGCGGTATTTACGTTTGTCAACTGGCTATACGGATTTTTTGTGTTGCCGGAATCGCTGGCCCCGGAGCATCGGCGCAAATTTGAATGGAAAGGTGCTAACCCGATTGGTTCATTGAAAAGTCTTTGGAAATATCCGGCTGTTTCAGCGTTGGTGGTTTCGTTTTTTTTGTTATATGTAGGTTCGCATGCCGTGCAGAGTACCTGGAGTTTTTATACGATTTATAAGTTCCGGTGGACGGAAGCCCAGGTGGGTTATTCACTGGCGCTGGTGGGCATCATGGTGTCTTTTGTGCAGGGGTTTCTGATCCGTAAAGCCATTCCTGTGTTGGGACAGACGCGCAGCATTCTGATCGGGTTCATGGTGTACAGTTTGGGCATGCTGCTTTTTGCCTTTGCCACGGAGGGCTGGATGATGTATGCTTTTATTGCTGTTTATTGTTTGGGTGGCATCTCCGGCCCGGCATTGCAGGGGTATATTTCCGGGCATGTTCCGCCCAATGCACAGGGGGAATTGCAGGGCGCTCTCACCAGTCTGATCAGTATTACATCGATTATTGGTCCGCTATTGATGAACCAGTTATTCGCCTGGTTCACCCGTCCGCATGGCTATTCCTTTCCGGGTGCTCCCTTTCTGGCCGGCGCGGTTTTGTTTGGTATAAGTGCCGTGTTAGCCCGCAAATCTCTAATCTCTAACCACTAATCACTAATCTCTAAACTCCCCTTTCCCCTGTCGGCTCACCACCGGTTCATCGCCTGTAAGATCCACGATGGTGGAGAATTCCATTCCGCCGATACCTGCATCGATCACGATATCTACCTGTTTACCGAACAGTTCATAGATGTATTGTGGATCGGTATATTCTTCTACCATTTCGCCCGGAAGGGAGCTGCTTAGGATGGGATGTCCGAGCGTGCTCAGGATGCTTTGTGCTATGATGTTATCAGGTACCCGCAGACCAATGGTATCTTTCCGGCTTTTCAATATTTTCGGCACCTCTTTGCTGGCCGG
>CANHUD010000111.1 GCA_947463665.1 Sphingobacteriales bacterium | reverse complement strand
GGGATGAAGAGATTCTTATCGGAACAGATCAGTTCCACCCGAAGGCTGTCGGAAGCCACACAGCCCGCAGCATTCCTGACCTCCAGCGCATATACCCCGGAGGAGCGTGGTCTGAGCTCAGGTTTGGAACAGGTCTGGCAGCTGAGACCAGATGCCGGTGACCAACGGAAATTCACGACGTCTGCGCTGAAAATCGGATTCAGCTGGATTCTGTCGCCCACGGCGATCTGATAATCCGGACCGGCATTGACGGAGGGTATGGGAAGAACCGTGACCGGAATATCCAGCGTGGACGAGCAACCTTTGGCATCGGTTCCGGTTAACCTGTAGGTAGTGCTCCGGATCGGTATAGCTGTAACGGCGGCTCCGGTGGGTGTAGAAAGACCGATGGTGGGCGTCCAGTCGAAGTTTACCCCAGTGCTGGTGGAGGAAGCCCGAAGGGCTACCGAAGAACCCAGGCAGATGCTGGCGGAAGTAGGCGAAGCAGAGATTACCGGCAGAGGCGCTGTATTGACCGTTATGCTACCCGTTGCCACACATCCGGCTGCATCACTGGCTGTTACCGTGTAGGTAGTGGTGGTGGATGGGCTGGCAATAATGGTAGAGCCTTCTCCGGCCGACAGACCGGTTGTTGGGCTCCATATATACCGGACATCACTGCCCAGGTTAGCAATGCGGAGGGTGATGGAAGAACCGATACATACCAGTGGAACAGCGGGTTGAAATACCGGAGCTGCAACGGATGATACAAGAATGATGACTGAGTCTGCAGTGGTACATCCCTGGCTGGTGGTAACGGATACTTTGTAGCGGGTAGTGGTGGTGGGAGTAGCCATCACAGACGGCCCGCTGGCTGCACTCAGCGTTGAGGAAGGCGACCATTGATATACCAGGCCGGGACCGGATGCGAGTGTTTGCAGATCAACAGATTCTCCGAGGCAAATCTTAGTGGAAGAAGGCTGAATCTGAACAAAAGGCCGTACCGCTACAATCACCTGCGCGTTATCTGAACCGGTACATCCATATATATCCGTAACCGTAACGGAGTATTGCGTTGTAGAAGGAGGTCTTGCGGTAACAGAGGCGGTAGACACGGAAGACAGTCCGATAGAGGGGGACCATGAATACGTAAGGCCCTGAAACGGACTGACCGCTGTAAGGGTTACAGGATCATCTGTGCATAGCGTAACAGAAGCAGGCTGAATGTCTACCGTTGGTAATGATGCCACCGTTACTTGAACACTGTCGGTACATTCAAGAGTACCCTGCTGAACAGTCAGGTAATATTTTGTTGTGACAGATGGTTTGACCTTTATCGATGAAGTAGTTTCACCTGTTGACCAGCGAAAGGTTCTGCGGCTGGTCATCAGTTCACCCAGTTCGTTGGATGCAAGTACCCGGTGAAATATGGTGATATCGTCTAATTTTCCATTCCATCCTCCACTACCACCTGGTTCTGCCCCTCCGATTCTTAAAGGGAATCCGGCAGTGGACGGTATGTCGTGGAAAAAGGCAAACTGACCGATCTGCTTGTCATTCGCGTAAAAAATCAGGGTATTACTCGTGCGCATCACGGATAGCAATGTCCAGCCCGTAGCGGTAAACGTCTGGCTGTAGGTCCATATACCTGCGCCCAATCCGGGTCCGTTAACGTGGAAGCCAATTTTACCGTTCTGATAGTTGAAGATGAATTTGGGCGTATTAAGACCTGTTCCCTCTCCTTTGTATATGATAAATTTATCTGCGGCACTCATATCAACCCATGCACTGATGGTGAAATCCATCTTATCCAGCCGCAGATCCGGATGATCAGGAATGGTGATGACATCATTGCCTCCAAACTGATAGGCTTTATTAGACTCACCCATTCGGTTAGTAGTTAACTGTGCGCCTGACACCGTACCATTATGGCCATTTCCTGACTGGTCCAGGGCATTTCCGTTGAATGGCCAGCAGGCAATTAGTTTATCCCGGAGAGATGCTGAAAAAGAACTGCAATCACCCGGTTCAAAACGGGTAGCTTCAGTAGTGAGTACGATATCCTTTCCTATGCAAATGGTGGTATCGCGCTCAAGAATGTTTGCACCAACGCAATCCTCCCCTTTTACTACATTGTACGATTCCAGACAGACCCGGTGATCGTTTATAGAGCCGCCGGTAGCAGCCGTGAATCCCCAGTACACGTTTGGATCTCCGTTGAAGATGGTATTGACAATATCCTCTGTATGATCTATGAGCAGGACATCGTTATAAAATGCCTGAAAACGTTTGGTGGCGGCAGTCCAGATGATTTTGACCGGACGGTACTGATTATCTTCCGCGTTGGCTCCGTTGGGCAGCAGTGGAAATGGACCCTTAAGCGTGTTTCCCGGTGAGGCCGTGTGGTTTATATTCCCATTTTTTACAAGGGCAATATGATCAAATGACGGATCATGAGGATTCTGATACGTATCAAACTCTACTGCGAGAGAGGGATTTACATCCATAATTCCCATACCCCCACCCGACTGGCCTATGGAATTGCTCAACGGCTGCAAGGCAAAAACCATTCCATCCGCACCATTTACATCCAACCGACCAAGATTGATTCGCGCATTGACTTCAAAATCATAGGTAAGGTTGATTTTTTTCTGATACCAGATAGCACCACCCTGGCTACCTACTTCCGGTGTTAACTGTATGCAATTCGCATCAATAAACCGGGCAACGCCGGAAAGCTGGAAATCATCCTGTTTTAATTGCGCCGTTAAGGGTTGAATAGCACCACTCAGCAGGCAGAAACAAAAAACACAGATCCGGAATAAAAAAGAAAAAGTATTCATGCAGTGCGTTGTAACCTTCGAAAACGACGGGAAATATACAAAAAACTGGTCATACGACCATTAAAGTGTCTTCAAAGACACTATAGGTATTGATTCAGTGCATTTTGAAAAATGAGCTTCATACGATTTCGGAGAGATACGGGTTCTTCCACCAGGAGACTCGAACCATAGGAAAGCAGTTCCTTTACAAGGTCGTAGGTGATGAACATGCTGAGTTCAATCCAAATATGGGTTTCATTTTCTTCTACAATGGATTGCGTCTGATGAAGTGGATAGGTACGTACATACTGCCCCTGTTCCCGGTCGAACCGAAGCAATATTCTTTCTTCCTTAAGCCCCTCACCGGTCAGAATACCGAAACTATGCCTATATTTTTCTTTGAAGTTGAGTGTATAGTTCTCTTTGAAAACCTGTGACTGTACGATCAGATCGGTGATCCTGTCCAGCCCGAATGTTTTCAGTTTCCTGTCTTTCGTATCTACAGCGATCAGATACCATCTGCCCAGCGCTTCCTTCAATGCCAGCGGATGGACAATCCGATTGGTAGTAGCCGTTTCTGAATATTTCTGATGACTGAATGCCGCTATCCTTTTATTCCGTATGGCATGCAGCAGACCATGAAAATGCTCAAGTCCTCTCGGCTGACGTGCCTCCATGAAAACAACATCCTGAAATGCATGGGAGGCATTGATCGCCTGGAGGATCTGATAAGTATCCAGTATTCGGGAGCCAAATCCGGAATCATCCTGCCGATCCACAATCCGGTATCTGCGATCTCCTTTGCGGTCGTTCTCAATTTCAATGTTCAGCTGAGCAGAGATGTCCCTGATATCCCGCTGGAGCGTCCGGATCGAAAAAGAAAATTCTCTTCCATCGATCTCGGACGCCCGCCGCAGGTAATCCCGCAGTTGCTCAAAGGTTGCCGGTCCTTTTTCCAGCCGGTTAATGATGTAAGTGTACCGTGCGAGGTATGTATCTTTTGCCATAGCGCCATTATACCGCTGTTGCCATAAAGCCGATCTGGGTTCTTGGAGAGTCGACTTTAATATCCGGCTGCTGGTGGTTAAAAATTTCCGCCAGTGAAAGAGGCTGCAATACCGTAGGTTCCGGATGCCCCAGTGAAACCATCAATCGGGCTGTTCTTTCTTTCTCCAGTTTTTTAAATTCATAAAGGGCTACCAGCCTGCCTTTGCGAAGCAGTGCCTTATCGATCCTGCGAAGATCCGTATTGAAAGTTGCTACGATCTGGATTCCCAGACTTTCACCAAGGAGACCATCGGTCAGATTCAGAATCATAGAAATGGCTGAATTTCCGCCGGACTCTCTTGATGTAATAAGGTTCTCCGCATCTTCGATCACCAGAACCGTGTTGGCATTTTCAATCAGAAAACTGGTGAAGGCAGGCGCTTCGAGAGAAGCAGCCAGTCCGGGTGGAAGGAAAATCACTTTTTTCTCAGCTGAGCGAATGAGGTAACGGATATAGGTGGATTTTCCGGTACCGGGTTCCCCATGCAGCAACACCAGGCCGCTCTGTTGTTTTTTTCGAAGAAATCCGATGATCGTATCGTGCACAGGTTTAAGGTCGGCATTGTAATGCAAATCAAAATCCAGCTTTGGCTTCCGGATCTCGAGATCGGTGGTATCCAACCCGCCAACGCCGGATACTACCATGGATATTTTCGTTGTACGCTCCTTTCTCTTTTTGAACTGCATGGCTTTCGACAACAGTTCGCGGGCAAATGATTCATGTTCCGGCGTATACAGCACCTGTACAAAATGATCGGTCTCCACGTAGATCATAACCGGCATATCCAGCACATATATTTCCACGTCCCGGATCATTTTCTGTTTGCTTGTGGCATGTTCCCGCACATGCCGTACCCGGATACGGTCTTTCAGTTCCGATTCCAGAAATGCTTTGACCCGATCCAGCTGCACATGATTCGAATGCATGGAGGAGGGAAGATGCTTGAAATACGACAGAAACAGACGAATAGGATCCACATAGGAGCGGTATTCGTTCAAAACATTTTCATTCGAAAGATGAAGCGGCTGACATTCCATGGTGTTGTGATTGAACCCAAAGCTAACGGCTTTTGGCGTCAAAATATGTCGTCAACAAGATTGTTATCGGTTGTTTACGAAATTTAACAAGTACCTATTTTTGTAGAAGTGTGAATGGGAGGTGCGTCTGGATCATCTTAACTCACAAGTTTATGAAAATCGCCGTTGTTGGCAGTCGCACATTTGAAGACCGCCAGCTGTTAGAAGAAAAATTATCTACGTTAGAAGAGCCCATTACAGAGATTATTTCCGGAGGCGCCAAAGGGGCAGATACGCTGGCGCAGGAGTGGGCGGTGCAGCACCAGGTTCCGGTTACGGTGTTCGAGCCCGACTGGCAAAAATTTGGCAGGGCTGCCGGACCGAAACGAAATCAGCAGATCATAGCCGCCTGCGATGTTTGTGTCGCCTTTTGGGATGGTCAGTCGAAAGGCACAAAAAGTTCCATCGACCTTAGCAGGAAAGCCGGCAAGAAGACGATCGTGATCAGAATTTAAGTGTTTATCAAAAAAGAAGCCGCCCTTTTGAGGCAGCTTCTTTTTTATACAGAGCTGGTACATTTATTTATCCCAGAAAACACGAACCAAGAGGTTGGGTTTTTGGCCCGGGCAATTCTTATTAGCATCGATCTCACTCTGCGGATAAGGCAGTGAACGAGGAATATCCGTTGTAACTGCATTGGATACTTTGGCGATAGCAGGGAATCCTGTTCTTCTCCAGTCGTTCCAAGGTTCCAAAACCACGCCATAATTGGCTACAAATTTCTCGTTGATGATCTGTTGCAAACGCTGAGATTCGGTTCCGGAAAGGGTTCCGTTGGCCGCGATATACGTAGCAATATCCGCTGCCGCAACACCGGCCGCCTGCATGCTGGCCGTAATGCCTGCCTGGAAGAATGCCTGGGCATCACCGGGAGCACCATACAGGGCTGCTTCAGCGCGAATGAAATTGTATTCAGCGAACGTCAGCATACGAACGGGAGCGGTACCATCATACCCGACACCTCCCTGTGCGGGAAGCGGGTTGAGAGAACCATCTGCAGCCGGAGTGGGAGCGGAAGTGACTGCGCCACGGAGGAAGGTATGCTTCCTTGAGAAGCGCTGTGACTGAGCATCGCCCGAGGCGGCACCAACATAATTCCCTGAATTGAATGGGAACGGCGTAAAATAGCTGGCCCTGCGAGGGTCGCTTTTACTGTTCATCATGTCAACCAGAAACTTATTGGCAAACAGGTTATTCGTTCTGTTCAATTCGAACTGGTGAATAGGATTCTGCCTGTTCTGGAGATTGAAGAAGGGCATTTCGAAATTATCTGCATTTGCCGTAAAGAAACTGACTCCGGACTGATTAACCAGTGCGGTGATCTTGGCTACAACGTCGGCGCGATTCACTTTTGACTGGTGAATGAGCAGACGCAGTTTCAGTGTATTACCGAAGCGGATCCAGTTGATTCTTCTCGCACTGAATGCTCCGGAATAAATGGTGGAATTGGTTCCCGGAACCAGACCTGCAGCCGGTCCGTTCAGATCTGCCAGCGACTCATCAACCAGGGAGATCAGCGAAGCATAGATAGCTGCAGCATCGTCATACTTGGGCGACGTGTTCTTACTGGTCTGCTGGGCTTCGCTGAACGGAATATTTCCGAAGGCATCTACCAGCAGCTGATAATTATAGGCCTTCAGCAGTTTAGCAACACCTCTGTAATAAGGTGCGTTGTTTTCGGTAGACAGCCGAATGATGACTTCCAGGTCATTCAGTGTAGTAGCATAGAAAGAACCCCAGAGGTTGTTTACATCTGCCGACTGGATCAGGTATTTCTCGTACTGCTGGGTCTGTGTTTCACCACCTGTTGTCTGACCAGACCATTGCTGCATGAGCAGTGAGGAATATCTGTTCAGATCACTGCCGCTGGCAAAACCTGTGTTTACCGTTGCATTCGTGAGCAACAGATTGATCGGTGCGGATGTTTCCACGATCCGATCCGGATCCTTGTTAATGTCCAGGTATTTCTCACATGAACTCAGCGATGTTATCAATACCGTAGATATGAATAATATTTTTTTCATTTTCTTTAGTTGATGTTTAAAAATTTGGGATTACATGGTCAGTCTGAGATTCACACCCATTGTTCTGGTAGCAGGATTCGCATTGAATTCCAGACCACTGATGTTGCTGGTTCCCAGTGCATTCTGTTCAGGATCCAGATGCGGATAATCTCTGGTTTTCAGGAACAGGTTCCGACCGAACACCCCAAATTCTATATTACCAAATGGCGTCTTGTCAATCAGGTTTCTTGGCAAACGCATGGTGAGGTTTGCCTCCCGGATGCGGAACCAGGATGTATTCACCATAAAGCCTTCTGCGGCAACGTATTTACCTGCGTTACCCCAGTACTGATCTGCACGGATAGGAATAGTAACTTTTGAACCGCTGGCATCCACTCCGTCAAAACTGTAATTGGTAAGCGGTGTCCTGTTGTCTTCTGCAAAACGAGGAAGTGCCGCTGTTTCAATGGCCACTCCGTTTCTTCTGAGATCCGCCAGGTTACGACTGTACTGGTCTCCACCTTCGCGAATGTCCATCAGGAAGTC
>CANHUD010000110.1 GCA_947463665.1 Sphingobacteriales bacterium | reverse complement strand
CAGAGAGCACCATCTCCCTGTTCGTGAAAGGACGGCAAAAGTACAAAATTTATCCACACCTACAAAATTTCAGGGCTGAATCACACAGGAGGGGTCCGTAAGATCCGCAGAATGGCTTTTGACCTCACCACCAAAAAATAGGGATCCATGCGCGTCGAAATCTGTTGGATCATCGGTAGTAAAAAACAATCGTTTCCCGTTTTTATCCAGCCGTTTCTCCATTTCAGGGTGACGAAAAAGATAGTTTTCCAGACTTTCCGCCACGATAGCTCCCTGAGAAAGGATGCGGACATTCGGACCTGCTACTTCCTGAATCTTCTCCTGTAGCAGCGGATAGTGGGTACAACCCAGTAAAATGGTATCGATGTCAGGTGATTGTTCCAATAGTTGCTCTACACACTGGCGAACAAAATAGTCGGCGCCCGGAGAGTGGTGCTGGTTGTTTTCAATAAGCGGAACCCACATCGGACAAGCCTGCTGGAAAACCTGCACATCGGGATAAAACCGGGCGATCTCCATCGGATAGGAATCAGAAACAACGGTTCCCCTGGTAGCAAGGATCCCGATCTTTCCGGAAGTGGTGTATTGACCAATGATTTCCGTAGTAGGACGAATAACCCCAAGTACGCGCAGGTCCTGCCCCATGCCTGGCAGGTCACGCTGCTGAATGGTGCGCAAGGCTTTCGCCGAAGCAGTATTACAGGCAAGTAGTACAAGCGGACATCCCTGGCTGAATAACCATTGAACCGACTGCAGGGTATATTGATAGACCGTTTCAAAGGATCGGGGGCCGTAGGGCGCACGGGCATTATCCCCCAGATAGAGGTAGTCGTACTGAGGCAGCCGCTCTGTAAGCGAGCGCAAAACGGTCAATCCTCCATAACCTGAATCAAAAACACCTATCATGCCGTATTATTCATAAAAAAAGGGTGACCGCAACCGGGCACCCTTCTCCTTATTCATTGAACGAATTATTTCTTGGCAGGTGTTGCCGGAGCTGCCGTTCCGATCTTGGCTTTAATCTTAGGCAGCAGATCATCTGCATCCGGTGAAAGAAGCAGTGCTTCCTTGCGGAATACATGTGTATACCCGGCTGCTTTGGCTACATCCTGAATCATCTGGTTGGCTTTCTGAGCTACAGGAGCCAGCAGTTCTTCCTGCTTTTGCTGCATTTGTTGCTGATATGCCTGCTCAAAACCCTGGAGATCATTGAACAGTTTGCGCATATTCTCACGCTTGGCAGCCTTTTGGGCGGCAGACCATTTGGTAGAGTCGGCCTTCATCAGACTGTCCTGACGATTCAGCTCCTGAACGGTTTCGGCATAATTGATCTGAAGAGCACTGTCGAACTGCGCCAGTTCCAATTGAGCCTTTTTATACTCTGGCATCAGTTGAACCACTTCATCCACGCTGACGTGCGCTGCTTTCATCTGGGCTTTCGCTTCTGTAGCCAGCATACCTGCTACAGAGATGCACGCCATTACGATAAACTTTTTCATGTACTTGCTGTTTTTTTACTTTTTTCTTTATTCTTATAAGTAGTCAATACTACATAAATCCTGTCATTCCGTAAAGGAAAAGCGATCATTTAACACCAATTTCTTTCAGCACATCGTCGCTTTTGTCCAGTTTAGGGTCGGCAAATATAACAGTAATTCCTTCACTTTTATCCAAAATGAAATCGTACTGCCGGGCAACGGCCAGTTTCTGAACGGCATTGTATACTTTGTCCTGAATCGGCTTCACCAGCTCCTGCCGCTTTTTGAAAAGATCTCCTTCAAAACCGAAACGTCGGCGCTGAAGATCTCTCAACTCCTTCTCTTTATTGAACAACTCGTCTTCTCTCTTTTTTTTCAGCTGATCACTGAGCATGACCTGCTCTGCCTCAAACGTGCGGTAGAGCTGATCGAGTTCAGCCTGTTTCGCTTCAATCTCTTTCTGCCACTGTTCACTGAATTGATCCAGTTTTTTCTGCGCTTCCTTATATTCCGGCAGTTTATCGAGTATATACTTGGTATCAATGACCGCATAACGCTGGGCATGCAATAACCCGCTGAACATCAACAGGGCCACTACAAGGGAAAAGATTTTTTTCATGGTTCGTTTTTTATGCGTGAACGTTTCGTTTATTCGGGTTCAAAGCCCAGCATGAAGGTAAACCTCGCAGCATCTTTCAGTCGGCCCCCACTGGTCATCCGATCCAGTCCGATACCATAGTCAAACCCAAGCAAACCGAACATAGGCAGGAAGAAGCGCATACCAAGACCCACTGACCGACGCAAACGGAAGGGATTGTAATCCTTGAAAGAATACCACCCGTTGGCCGCTTCATAGAAAGCCAGCGCAAAGATCGTACTGCTCGGGTTGGTAACTAGTGGATAACGCGCCTCCATGGAGTACTTATTGAAGATAGTGAAAAACTGTGAAGCCTGCTGCTGATCCGGATTCACCGTTGGATCAGAAGACTCATACACCGGATATCCACGATGGGCTACGATATCATAACCAAGGATACCAAAGTTGTTGGTCAGACCGGCATCACCCACCTGGAAGCGCTCGAAGGGAGAGATCGGAAGTTTCTGGTTATACCGGCCGATGAAACCATATTTGATGGCAACTCGCAGTACCAGCTGCCTGTTCTTCTCTGCACCCGTAGCTTTTGTCAGCGGCACAAACCATTCACCATTGAACCGCCATTTATGGTATTCCACCAGCTTGAAAATATCAGCTTCATTGATCCCGCGAATATAAGACCATGGCGGTGTGAACTGCCCGCTCAGAATAAAGTTGGAACCACTTCTGGGGAAGATCGGCTGGTCAATAGAAGAACGGCTCAGCGCAATCTTCAGGTTGATATTGGTAGAATTTCCTCTGTTGAAACCCGGGAAAATAGGATAGTTCCGGGCATTGTAATTCACATAGCTTACCGAGGTGACCAGTGTAAAGAAATCATCGGGCCATTTCAACTGTTTACCCAGCGCAATGGTAGCACCCGTTGTTTTCAGGAACGATGAATCCGAATAGTTCCGGTCGAACATCCCCGTAAAGGGATTAAAGGCATTGGAGAATTTATTGTTGTAAACACTGAGGGTAAAAGAGTTGCGTTTTTTTCCGCCCAGCCATGGTTCAGTAAAGGAGGCATTCAGGGAGCGGAAGAAGCGTCCGTTCGACTGAAAACGAACAGAGAGTTTCTGACCATCGCCGGAAGGCAGTGGATCCCAGGTTTCCTTCTTAAAGAAATTCTTGACTGAAAAATTATTGAAGGTGATACCAAGCGTGCCCGTCAGTCCAATACCTCCACCCCATCCGGCACTGAGTTCCAACTGATCGGATGATTTTTCAACCACCGAATAATTGATGTCTACCGTTCCGTCTTCCTGATTCGGAACAGGTTGCAGCCCTAATTTCTCCTGCTCAAAATAACCCAGGTTAACAATTTCCCGCTGGGAACGGATCAGGTCAGAACGACTGAACTTTTCTCCGGGTACCGTTCGCAATTCCCGGCGGATCACGTATTCTTTGGTCTTCTCATTACCGGAGATGTTTACATTCTTGATGGTGGCCTGAGGACCTTCTCTCAATCGAATCTCGTAGTCGATCGTATCGTTGTAAACAGCCGTTTCTACAGGATCGATCTGAAAAAACAGGTATCCGTCATCCATGTACAGAGAACTTACATCTCCCCCTTCCTGCGACAATTCTTTTCCGAGTCGCTTGTTAAGGGTTTCGATATTGTATGTATCTCCTTTTTTGATATTAAGGATCAGCGCAAGAATGGAATCATTGTATTTGGTGTTTCCTTTCCAGTTGATGTTTCCAAAATAATACTTACGCCCCTCATCAATGCGGAAATCAACATGAAGATTTCCCCTTGCATTTACATACTGGGTATCCGACAGGATCTGTGCATCCCGGAAACCCTGGGAATTCAGATAAGTAAGAATCTTCTCCTTGTCTTCCAGGTATTTCTTTTCATTGAATTTGGCATTCGCGAATAATTTAAACCGAAACCACGGCTCCAGCGCATCCTTGATCTTCGATGGATGCAGGTATCCTTTGGTACGAATAAATTCTTTAAAGGACGATTTCTTCACGGTGCCGTAAGGGCTTTCCACCTTGGGAGGATGAAAGGTAAAGCGGCTCATCTCCTTCGTACCTTTCAATTTCGATTTTAAATCCCGCTCACTCACGGTTTCCTGCCCAAAAAAATTGATGTTTTCGATCCGGATCTTTTTTCCCTTGTTCACATCGAACTCAAAGATCATTTTTCCGGCATTACGGGAATCGGGAATCTCATTTATTCTCGCAGAAATCTGCATGAACCCCTTCTCTATGTAGTATTTGCGAATGTTCTCAATGGCATTCAACCGCATGTTATCTGTCACTACACGGTTCTGGAATACCCCGATTTTATCCTTCAGTTCATCTGCTTCTGTTTTCCTCACCCCACGGAATCGGAAACTGGAAAGCATCGGACGTTCTGTGGCCACAATTTCAATGAATATGTTTCGGCCCTCCACCCGTGTGATGAAAACATTGATGTTGCTGAACATATTCTGTGCCCACAACCGATTGATCGCCTTGGCAAAAAGATCCCCTCCCGGCAGCGTTACTTCATCCCCTACCGCCAGGCCGGAGACAGAAATGACAATTGCGGGATCAAAGAATTTCGCACCCGTGACCTTGATGTCCTGAATAACATACCTGCGGGGAGTCTTGGCATTCAGAATGTTCAGCAATTCAGGATCAACCGATGGTGCAGGAATAGTATCCCTGACCGATGAGGACGAAGATTCGTTCTGCGCGGCAGTAAATTGAGAAAAAAAGAATGATATCAGCAAAAGGATTGTACCTGTAACGCGCATCCGGAGTTTACTATTTTCAGATAAGGTGGCAAAATAACGGCTTTTCTTTGAATGCTATGTTAAATAGACCGGATTCCTGCATATTATTCAGTTGTTGCACCGGCTTCTTCCTGGATCTGGCGGGTGGTTTTACCGAACCGCCGCTCTCTGTTCTGATAATCCAGAATAGCTTCATACAAATGTTCCTTCCGGAAATCCGGCCAGCGGGTAGACGTAAAATACAATTCTGCATATGCCAGCTGATACAGGAGGAAATTGCTTATCCGGTACTCACCACTGGTGCGGATCATCAGTTCCGGATCAGGGAATTTGCTGGTCGACAAATATTGCTGCAACACATCCTGCGTTATCTGCTCCGGCTCCATCTTCCCGTCCTGTACATCTGCTGCAATCTTCTGAACAGCCTGTACCAGCTCCCAGCGGGAACTGTAACTCAATGCCATTACCAGATTCAGCCCCGTATTGACCGAAGTCAGGTCCAGTGCTTCCTGCAGGGCATTCAGCGCATATTCAGGCAACATGTCCATTGCGCCGATCACATGTAACCGGATATTGTTCTTGTTGAGGGTGGGCACCTCTTTGCGAATGGTTTCCACCAGTAATTCCATCAGTCCGGAAACCTCATTGGCCGGGCGATCCCAGTTTTCTGTGGAAAATGCATATAAGGTGAGATAGCCTACACCCAGTTCGGCACAACCTTCCACAATGTTGCGGACACTCTCCACGCCGTGGAAATGACCGTAAAGCCGGTCCTGCCCTTTTTCCTCCGCCCAGCGGCCATTACCATCCATGATAATGGCGATGTGCTTCGGGAGCTTTTCCCTAATGATCTGATCTTTCAGTGTGGTCATAACCGATTTTGCGATGGGGGCAAAGATAACGGATGTAAACGACTATTATCCCTTTTAATACCTCCTTAGAATCGGCCTCCAAGGGGGGATGGACAGCGATAAGAAGATATGTTAAAGGATAATCCGGCCTGCACCATCAAATACTGATCCCGCTGGGAACTAAACCCCCGCTGCCTGCCGGCAGTGCCTATGGGTATTCCTACCTCATAGCTCCGGTCCTGCAGAAAATAGGCGGGCGACTGAGGATCAAAAACGTCCGGTCCGGCAAAGGTTGTGCTCACATCATCCAGATAATCTGTAGAAGTGAACCGGAACACCGCTTCCATGTGGAAGTTCAGGGTCCGGTTTATATTGTACTTGATACCCATCCCCAGAGGAAAAACCATTGCTGTGTTCCGGTAGGGCTTCCGGTCGGGATACTGTGTGGACCCCTGCCCTTCTGTACCCAATGGACGCAGATAATATTTTTCACCGGCCAGATAGGCATAGGGATCAAAACTCATGGAACCAATACCCAGCGTAACATAAGGCGTGAAACGGAGGTAAGGATTTCCCGGTTCAAAGCGAAAAAAATTGAAATCACCCTGCAATGAGTATTCCCAGATCGTGGAATTAAAACTCAGATTCCGGCTTTGCTGGAACTCATTGGATGAATATTTATCAGCATAACCCAGCTGGGCTACCTGCAGACCGAGACGAAGACCTACGTAATTTCCAAAGTTCTTGCGAAAAAACAACCCGGCAGCGGCTTTTGGGCGACGAAAAGACGCCCTGTTGTTCAGGTCACCAAAATAGTGGGCCGCACCTGCACTGAACCCTATTTCCCCTTCATAAACGGTGGCCTGTGTTTGTGCAGACAGGGCTTCAACACAAGTACAAATTGCAATCAGTCCGAATATTCTCTTAAACATATAGTCAAAAAAACAAAATTATGCGCTAATACACTGTTAATTGGTCTATTTCTCAATTTCGGGTATCAAATCCCCAGGCCAGTTTTTTCCGCAGCGTCTGCAGAAAATTGTTTTCATTCAGCCGGACCAGCCCAATCGTGAATGACTCTTTCTTCACGGCCAGCTGAACTGTTGATTCCACAATTTCTTTCCGGGAATCCATGGCACAAATAAACTGATCGGAACGTCCTTCCACTTCAAACGACAATACGTTGTGATCGGGAATGACGATGGGCCGTACGTTCAGATTATGCGGAGCTACCGGTGTGATCACAAAACTACCGGTATCCGGGAACACCACGGGACCATTGCAACTCAGAGAGTATCCTGTGGAACCTGTTGGGGTAGATACTATGAGTCCGTCTGCCCAATAAGTATTCAGAAACTCTCCGTTTAAGTACGTGTGAATCCGGATCATAGGAGAGGTGTCTTTCTTGTGAATGGCGAATTCATTCAGCGCATACGGTGTTTCTCCAAAAAGCGGAATATTGGCATCCAGGTGAATGAGTGTTCTTTTTTCAATTACAAAGGTGCGCTCTACCAAAGCCGTAACAGCCGCCTGCAGGTCCTCCTTACCCAGAGAAGCCAGAAATCCCAGTCGCCCGAAATTCACCCCCAACAACGGGATATTCCGGTCGCGGATCAGCGTTACGGTATCCAGCATGGTTCCGTCGCCCCCCAGACTTATCATGCAGTCAAAGGCATCATCCAGATCTGCCCATGTATCAAAAAGATCCAGTTCTTCCGGAAACTCGATGCCTTCCCTGAACTGTTCAAAAAAAGGTCTGTAAAGGGTAGTCTGACACCTTGCCT
>CANHUD010000109.1 GCA_947463665.1 Sphingobacteriales bacterium | reverse complement strand
TCGTAATTTTCTGATACAGATGGCTTTATCCCTGAAGGAGGATATGGCCATTCTGAGAAACGGGAAAGTGGAAGCGATTTGTTTTTGTTTTCCCAGCGGATTTGTTCCGGCTCGAACGGTTGGACTGGATTTCTATTCGGTTCATTTACCGGTAGCGGATGGTGATAAACTCCGGAGGGCGGGTTCAAAAGTTTCGACACTTATCGCTACGGAGGGTGCTTTGTTCCGGCGGTATGTCTGGGGAATCAGTTCACTGGGATCATTGAGCCAGCATCCTGGTTATTCACGGCCTGTTCCTACTGAGATTAAGGATCTCTATTTCCGTACAGAGACGCAGACTACGATTGGGCTGAAAGAGGATATTTGCCTGTTTCTGGTAAAGGTGGAAATGCGTCCGTTGTCAGAGATCTGGGCCAATCGTGAAAAAAGACTGCTGTTACTGGAAAGTGTCCGGTCTATGTCGGAAGCGGTTTTACAGTATAAGAACATGTTTTTAATACGGGATATCCTGAACCGGAATGCATAAAAAAACCCGGAACTAAGTCCGGGCTATCTAAATGAGTTAGTATTATCAAGGTTCAGCGATATAGAGTTTCTTTTTATTAAACCGATATTTCAGTATTAGTTCATGACCTCCTGCTCCTCCATCGAATGTACTTAAGGGAGATGTATAATCATCAAACGAATAACCTACTGAGAATTTATCATTAATGTTTATACCAGCGTTGAGCATATAGCTCTGGTTGGCGCGATAGCCTGCACCTACCCAGAAAAGATCGCGTTCCAGTCTGGCTCCGATTTGTACTTCGGATCGCTTAACCTGTGGAAGGTAAACCATCAGGAAATTGGGAACGATGACTGTACCACCACCGGCATTGATCCGGTAAAGACTATGTGCATAATAGTGGCGATAGAGTCGTGCTTCCGCATTGGTAGTGAGGTTGCCTGAATAAAAATCCAGTTTAGACTGCACCAGTTGCGCTACGGAAACACCGAACTGAAAATTCTTATTATTATAGGCGAATCCGAAACCTACATCAAACTTGGTTTTGTTGGTAGTGTTGGCGATGGCCGGATCATTGATGATCGAACTGAGTTTGTCTCGGTCGAGCGCAAACTGAAAGAATCGTGTTTCCAGTCCGAGGGAGATCCTGCCGCCCTCATCATCTACCGGAAGATGCTTGGCAAAGGCCAGCTGGACGCCATTTCGTGAAGTTGGCCCTGTTTGATCCGAATACATATATCCGCTAAGGCCGATCAGCGATTTCTGGATATCTGCCGAGCCAAATGCGGTGGCTGTTCGGGGAGCTCCACTGATACCAGCCCATTGTTTACGATAGCTGATACCGATCAGATCTGAGGTCTGGTTACCTGCCATTGCCGGATTGTGGAAGAGCGTCTGCAATTCATAAAGGCTGGAGGTATGCAGCTGTTGTGCGTACAAACCGGAGCTAATAAGCGATGCGGTTAGTATAGATAAGATGATTTTTTTCATGATTCTATTCTTTTTGGTAGATTAACGGAGGATGGTAACATCACCTTTGAGTTCTGCTTTTCTGCCGTTTATCAGCGTATAAATATTGCGGTAATAGTAAGTGCCATCCGGAAGATCTTTCCCGTTCACCTTTCCATCCCAGTTATTGGTGTAGTTCCTGTTAGTGAATACCAGTTGTCCGTAACGGTTATAAACATTGATCTCTACTTTGGTTACACAGGAAGTTCCTTTGGTAACCATCCAGAGATCATTCTGTCCGTCTCCATTGGGGGTGAAGGCATTCATTACTTCCAGACAGTAAGGCAATACGGTTACTACTACATCGTCTTTACCAAAACATTTATTGTTATCCGTAACGGTTAATGTGTAGGTAGTGGTTTGTGCCGGTTTAGCCCAGGTGTTGTATACGCCGGGTGTAGAAAGACCGGTAGCCGGGGTCCAGCTTATAGATGCTGCAGAAACGTTGCTGCTGCCGCTGAGTTCGGTTTCATCACCGGCCAGGATGGTAACATCTGCTCCTGCATTTACTACCGGATTGGGTCTGGTAGTAACAATAACCTCTTCTGTACGAATACATCCGTTCAGGGTGGCAGTTACGCGGAAGGTGGTGTTGGCAGTAATCGCTGCTGCGGTGGATGCCGCCGTTGGATTCGTTACGCTGGCTGCGGGCGTCCAGGCGAAACTGGTACCGGTGCCGTTGGAGAAGGCTGCCAGGTTAAAGGAAGCACCTGCACAGACCGCGGTATCATTACTGGCCGTGAGGGCGAGGTTATCTAAGAAATTGATGGTCACTTTCGTGCTAAAGACATTACAGCCGGCATCTCTGACAAATACGGTTTTTTCACCTCTGGTAAGTCCGGAGAAAGTATTACCGTTCTGGTAGGTGATTCCATCCAGGCTATAGGTGTACGGGGTGATACCACCCGAAGCTGCAATGGAGAGTGATCCTCCGTTCAGGTTGGTACAGGATGCGCTGGCAGTAGCTGTAACGGTGGCGTTTACCCTATACTTTGCGGCATCGCCATATTCCATGACTACCGGAATGGCCATTCCTGCGAGCCCTGAGCCACCGATCACCAGTTTCCGCTGGTCCATACGTGTGCCGGCCGGAATCGCTTTGGGTAATAGCTGACCTGCATTGACAAGGATACCTGTAGGTGTATGTTCGATCTTCCAGCTGGTACCACCGTCGTTGGTAACCAGGATGGTGCCCCCATTGGACATGATGTATCCGTTATTGGCATCGTGGAAGACAAAATCGAGGATGGTGCCGATCGGTTCATTGGGAATAACCGGCGTGATGTCCGTCCAGGTGAGGCCTGCATCGGTAGATTTATACACTCTTTTTGTGAGTACACCACCACCTGTAAAGACAGTTTTAGCATCTACTATGCCTATAGCATTGAAAGAAGTACTGGCATTCAGTGCCGGGAACGGGCTGACGTCTTCCCAGGTATTGCCACCGTTTATGGTGCGGTAGAATTTACCTCTTGATCCACCGATATAACCGGTATCCGCATTGGCGAATTTCATTCCCTGAAACACGCTTGCCGTATTTCCTGTTGGGAAGGGTGCGCGGGTTGTATCCCATGTATTGCCACCATCGAGGGATCTGTATACGACTGAACGGAAAGTTGGCTCTCCATATCGGTGACCAACTATCCATAAGCGATTGCCCTGTATGGCAATGTTGAAGTTAGTAGTAGAAGAAATGGGTGTGAAGATCAGGTCGTTGGTTGTTCCCTGATCGGTTGACATATACGCCTTTCCATCGCTGGAAACGAAATACAATTTATCCGGAGCTGGCCATGCCAATCCATAAATACTGATACTTCCCGCAGCCATGGAGAGGATGGTTTTGTCGTTCCATGTTTTTCCACCATCTGTTGTAGTGAACATAGAGCCAAATCCACCTACTGTAACGCCTCGGTTGCAATCGATGAATTCCATTCGGTTGATACTACCGCCTGCTCTGGCTGTTCTGTAGCTGGTCTGCCATTTCCCTCCGGGTATGGAATCGGCAAACGTTCCGTTACCACCCATGGCAATGATACGTCCATTTGGGGTGGCGGCTACGGCGCTAAGCAGCGTTCCTCCAAAATTTTCGGCAGCGGGCAGTACCTGCTGGAGGGTCCAGGTGGTACCGTTGTCTTTAGAAATGCCGAGCTGTCCACCGGCGCAGGTTACATAGATGGTTCCGTCCGGTGCTTTGATCATCTGGAACATATTGGAGAAGGGCAGCACATTCGGACCTGCTATCACGGGCAATGCCGGAGGGGTTGGCTGGTTGGTAGGGAATCCATACTGAAGGATCTCATATTTACCGGGGATTTTTTCACCGGGAACGGAGATGCTGTTGGTGGCATCGTTCCGGCCGGTAGAGACACGCACCACACATAGGTTATTCTGAGATGCCAGAATCACCATCGTATCAGAAACAGCTGCCATGGCCGGATAGGTCTGCTGGCATATGGTGGGCGCATTGAACTGGGTGGTGGCGGAAATGGTAGATGTAGGAATTCCCGTATACCCGAATTTATCTTTTCCGAGAGAGTAATCGGTCAGTGTACCATTTTCAAATTTCCAGAGCATACCCGCTGAAACGGAGAAGCTGTTGCTGTTGGTACCATTTATGTTTGTGAAAGGAGCAGAACCGGAACCTGAACCAGACACATAACCAACATTTTTGCTGGAGAAAACGATGCGTTTGATTTCTTTTCCTTCGGACCTGATTTCCGCAAGTTGTGGCGGACGGGTAGCGTTGTTGATGTAACCGATTCGGGTACGGGCACCTATGGGAGCGTTCAGCGAATCCCAGCTCGCACCACCATCTTTGGTGACATACAGTTTGGGTGCGCCCGATCCGGAAACGGAAACCCCGCCAATGTATCCGGTATTAGCATCGGTGAACCAGATGGCATTGATATCGCGTGCTCCATCATAGAAGGGGGTAACCATTTGTGTCCAGGTGATACCACCATCCACACTTTTGGCAAACATACCGGCTGTTCCGGCAGCATAGGCTATGGACGGGGTTACAAAATGAACATCATTGATAGTGGGTTTGAGTCGGATACCTGCTTTGTTGGCAAAAAGATAGGTACCATAGGTCCAGGTTTTACCTGCATCGGTAGTTTTGGCGATGCCACCGAAATAACCAACGGCCAGACCGTTGTTGTTATCGGAAAAATGAACATCCTGTAACGTGAATCCAAACGGTGCGGGATTCTGAAAGGTAAAAGGAGAGGAACCCACCTGTGCAACTGCTTTCAGCGAAAGCATTGAAGTGAGCCATAACAGGCAGAAAACGAGTTTTCCGCGTTTCAACATACATAACATAAGCAGCAAATTGATATTAGGTCATTAAAGGTACCTGATTCAAATGCGGTGTGGTTCAGCATCTTTATAGTTTGAAACAAATTTGTTGAAAACAGCAGGATGCACTTTACGGTTTATAGCTTCGTTCAGTGGGCTATTCAGTACTTTTGTATTCACTTCATGATTCGTTTATCTTTCTTTTCTTTGCTGGCAGCGATGTTCATTTGCGGACTGGCCACAGCTCAAAACCGCTCCAACCGTGGCCGTGAGTTCTGGCTTGGATATGGACACAATCTTCTGTTTACCTATCCGCAGCCCGGATACGGAGACAACTCACAGACCCAGACCATCTACATAAGCACCGAAGAGGCTGCAACCGTTAAGGTTAGTATCAATGGTACTACCTGGGAGAAAACAGTTTCCATACCTGCCAATACAGTAGATGCATCGGTTATTATTCCCAAAGACGGGGCCAGTGACCCCAGGATTCGTAAAGAAGGATTGTTTAACAGGGCTATACATGTAGAAAGTGATGTTCCGGTAGTTGTGTACGCCCATCAGTATGCGTTCTGGTCGTCCAGTGCCACCATGCTTATGCCGGTAGAGACCTACGGGTATAAATATTTTTCCCTGAACTATACGCAGAAAGTAGCTCAGGATTCCTGTTTCTCCTGGTTTTATGTGATTGCTTCGGAAGACAATACCCGCATTGAAATAACTCCATCGGATAGTACTCAGGGTCCTCCCGGATCTACCTGGAAAGGCTGGGAGCCGGGAAAAACATATACGGTGGATCTGAAAAAAGGGGAGTTGTACAATGTATTTGGCATGATGTCCAAAGCATCGCCCGGCCCTGACGGTTACCGGGAGGGCAAAGACATGACCGGCAGTAAGATCGTATCGGTCAGTGGTGCAGACGGAAAATGTCATCCTGTTGCCGTATTCTCCGGTACGAGCCGGTTAACACTGTGTGATGGGGATGGCGGGGAAGTGATGCAGCAGCAGGTCTTTCCTGCCAGTGCCTGGGGCACCCGCTACCTCACCTATCATTCCAGGGCGAATCCGGGTTTGCCGCTTACCGTTCCCTATCTGAATTTCTACCGGGTCATCGTGCAGGATCCGAAAACAGTGGTTAAGAAGAATGGGGTAGTGATGACCGGACTGATAAAGAACAGATATTATGAATATCAGTCGGACTCCGGTGATGATATCGAGTCTGACAAGCCGGTCATTGTTACCCAGTTCACCCCCAGTGAATGGCAGTGTGTGGTACCTGATCCGCCGCCTCTATTCGGAGGACCCACCGGTGATCCGGAGATGATTGTTCTGAGTCCGGTAGAGCAGGGCATCAAAAAGGCGATCTTTTATAAAACAAAAAACTTTGATGCTGCCATCAAATTCGTGAACATCATCGTTCCCAAAACAGGGATGAGCAGCCTCAAACTGGATGGTGCATCGATCCAACCATCGTTTACTACCCTTCATCCGAACAATCCTGATTTTATGGTGGCGTCGATCCGTTTGTTTGGCCCTGATGGCCAGCACCGGATTGAGTGCGACAGTGCCTTTACTGCTACCACGTTTGGGTTGGGTACCTGGGAGAGCTATGGCTATAATGCGGGTACACTGATCAATAACCTCAATGCGTTTACGGAGATCCGAAACCAGGTTTTGCCTAATGCGCCGGCGGATACGCTTACCTGCAGACAAACGCCGTTCCGGGTATTTGTTTCCGCTGCGTACACGTTAAGCTCTATCCGCTGGCGATTCTCTGAAGTGCCCGGTCTGAATGTTTCGAGAGATTCGCTGATCCTGAATCCCGTTCCAGTGGGCAATTTCCGATATTTCGGACGAACGTATCAGACGTATTCACTGGATCTTGATATACAGGCGCTGCAGACCGGGGTATTCACCCTTCCGGTAACGTATACCTCTGATGAGATAGATGAGTGCAGCCAGACGGAAGAAACGCAGGTCCGATTCAGGGTAGTGCCCGGGCCGTTAGCACAGTTCACTGCAAGTGCTGCCTGTATTGGGGATACCGTGTTGCTGACGGGTACTTCACAAACGCCAGGGTATTCCATTTCCCGCTACCAGTGGGATTTTGCCGATGGCAGTATTGCGGGAACGAAGGACACCCGGAAGGCTTTTTCCGGTGCTGTAACGCAGCAGGTACGCTATCGGATCTTTGCCGACAATGGCTGTGCCGGTGATACCACGCAGACAATAACCCTGTTTCAGCGACCGGCTGCACAGGCAGCACTTCAGGGTGTAACCTGTGTGGATAGTACAATTCGTTTCAGTTCATCCTATCAGAAAAGCGGCGGCCAATCGGCCTGGTACTGGGATTTTGGGGATGGCCGGAAAGACAGCAGCAAAACCACCTGGCAAACGGGCCATGCGTATAGGGCAGCAGCCACACAGCAGAAGGTTCGTCACTGGTTAGTGGATGAACAGGGCTGTAAAAGTGATACGATCAGCCTACCCATTGCCAATATCTTTCCGAATCCTCCTGCGGCTGTACTTCAGGTCACCGCCGACTCTCTTTGTGTAGGGTCCGTAATTCGCTGGCAGGTTTCCGGTGCACTGAATCCGGCGCAGTGGAACTGGGATCTGGGTGGCGCAGGTCAGCCGTCCCAAACACGCCTGGCAAGCACGGTATATGCTGTT
>CANHUD010000108.1 GCA_947463665.1 Sphingobacteriales bacterium | reverse complement strand
TGTCTGGACGTTTATCCCCTGGTAGCGGCGGGGCAATGGGCCTCCGGCACGCACACGGAGGGAGTCCTTTACGAAGGTCGGCAAAGAGCCGCGCTGCATGCGAAAGTGAAAACCTGTGTCCTGCAGGATGTTACCCTGCAGAAAGGAGACACCTCCGGATAGCCGTAAACGGTTGGAAACGGCTATGGGTTTGATCACCAGCTGGCCGATCAGATCTTTGTAGCGATCAAATTCAGCCGGCCCGGTGAGGCCCTGTCCGTTGAAAATCCCCAGATCGATCCGGAAAAACGTCCAGCCGGGTGTTTTCCGACGTTTTTCAAGGCTCACCATAAACCCCAGATCGCGCTCTGTTTTCATGAGGATCTGCGACATACGGCCTCTTTCCGGTGCTTCACGGTCGCCGGACGATAAATTGATCTCATATCCAAAAGGACGGGCGAACATACCTGTGGTGATGCTGATCCATTCCAGTTTGTTCTCCCAGTAGCGCCCCCAGAAATCACGGATATTCACACCCCGTTCGGTGCCATCAAACTGAAAAACAAACTGAAGCTGGTTACGCTGTTGTTCGTCAATACGCGCATAATCAAACCGAAGACGCCCTCTGCGGAGCATGAACCTGTTATTGGATTCCGGAGCGAAATTGCCACCGCTGAATCCGATGGCTCCTGCAGCAGACGCTGCCTGAAACTGGGGCTGCATATAGCCGGAAATCCGGATATGGTTAAACCGGTCCAGCGTCTGGAAGGTCGATTTCCCCAATTCCTTGGTGGTATCGATCATATCCATCAGGAACTGTGCCCGGGCAGGAACGGATAAGAAAAGAACGCAGATATATAGTAAAAGGTGACGCTTCACGAAAACCAAAGATAGGCCAATGTTAAGAAATCATTAACTGTGAGGAGACGGCAGGTAGCAAAAGCAATAATTCTAATTTTGCCCGAAACAGGCTATTATGGCATTCAATACCTTCCTGAAGATTTTTTTACCGAAAGACAGGATTTTCTACTCGCTTTTTGAAGAATCCAGCAGCCGCGTACTGAAGATGTCGGCCCTGCTCAAGCAGTTGATCAACCAACCGGAACGAGGGGAGAGAATCGCTATTATGTCGCTCATTGAAGATCTGGAGCATAAGAATGATGAGGCTACGCATACCATTTTTACGGAACTGAGTCGGAATTTTATAACGCCTTTCGACCGGGAAGACATACATTATCTGGCAACGGCGCTGGACGATGTGGCTGATCATATTTACGCTGCCGGAAAGAAGATCATGTTCT
The DNA here is from genome assembly GCA_947463665.1 of Sphingobacteriales bacterium. Lineage (GTDB taxonomy): Bacteria > Bacteroidota > Bacteroidia > Chitinophagales > Chitinophagaceae > Pollutibacter. Next base: position 6,213 of record CANHUD010000108.1, on the reverse strand, counting down.
ATCACATCAATACCGATGACCACGGTCTTCGTAAGTTTGCGGAACTGATTGAATTGAGTGCAGAGCAGGTGGCGAAAGCGGTGAATGAGCTGAAAGACATGAAAAATCTGCGCAACATCACCGATGCCATTGTCCGGATCAACAGTATAGAGAACCAGGCCGATGATCTGTTTGACCAGAGCATCGAGCGGTTGTTTGCGGAAGTGGAGGATGTGAAGGAAGTTATTAAGCTGCGGGAGATCTATCAGGTGCTGGAAAACGCGACCGACAAATGTGAAGATGCCGGCAATGTGATAGAATCCATTATTATTAAGTACGCCTAGACTCTTTTCTTCCCATGACCCTTCTCGTCATCATCATTGTACTGGCATTGATTTTCGATTATATAAACGGATTTCATGATGCTGCCAACTCCATTGCCACTATCGTATCAACCAAGGTACTTACCCCTTTTCAGGCGGTGCTCTGGGCGGCCTTCTTCAATGTGATCGCCTTTTTTATTTTCAAGGATCATAACGTTGCCAATACCATTGCCAAAACCGTACATGCGGATGCCATCTCCTTAACGGTGATCCTGTCGGGACTCATTGCGGCGATCATCTGGAATCTGCTGACCTGGTGGTTCGGGATTCCTTCCTCTTCTTCCCATACCCTGATCGGAGGATTTGCCGGTGCAGCCATTGCCCATGCAGGCTTTGACAGTATTGAAATGCAGAAAGTCTCCAAAACGCTGGCATTCATCTTCATTGCTCCCATGATGGGTATGCTCATCGCGGCCTTCATTTCGATTGTGACCATCATGAAAAATTTCTGGTGGAAAATGCTGGTCATACTGGTTACGCTTGGACTGACAGTCACCCTCATTCCGTTCAATGATGTAATCCGATGGGGACTGCTGATCGTTTCGGGCATCTTTATCCTGGCCTACACCTACGATCATTTCCAGAAAACCCCCAGTGCCTATCGTACGGGGAATATGTACAAGAAACTTCAGCTGCTCAGCTCGGCTGCCTTTAGCATTGGCCATGGTGGGAACGATGCGCAAAAAGTTATGGGTATTATTGCTGCTGCACTGGTAGTATCGGGCCAGATTCCCAGTCTTGATCAAATGCCGAACTGGGTACCCATTGCCTGCTATGCGGCAATCGGCCTTGGAACACTCAGTGGTGGCTGGAAGATTGTGAAAACCATGGGAACCCGCATCACAAAGGTTACCCCGCTGGAAGGTGTGAGTGCGGAAACGGCAGGTGCCATCACCCTATTCATGACTGAGAAACTGGGTATTCCTGTCAGTACCACGCATACCATTACCGGTTCTATTATCGGAGTGGGGGCTACCAAGCGATTATCAGCCGTTCGATGGGGCGTTACCGTGAATCTACTCTGGGCATGGATTCTGACTATTCCCGTGAGTGCGGTAATGGCCGCACTGATCTATCTGATTTGCCGGCTTGCTGGTTTATAAGTCGTTCAAAACCTTATTTATCTGCTCTATTTACGGGATTTACAACCGGAAGCCCTTATTTTCGAATCCTGTAAACGTATTTTCTGATGAAAGGAATCATACTGGCAGGTGGCTCGGGTACCCGATTATACCCCATCACCTATGCAATCAGTAAGCAGATCATGCCTATCTATGATAAACCCATGATCTATTATCCGCTTTCCACGCTGATGCTGGCAGGCATTCAGGATATTCTGATCATTTCAACCCCTCATGATCTCCCGAATTTTATAAAGCTTTTCGGAGATGGAAGCCGCTATGGCCTTCGTTTCAGCTATGCAGAACAGCCGGAACCCAATGGACTGGCGCAGGCATTTGTGATTGGAGAGTCGTTTATCGGGCAGGATGATGTAGCCCTGGTATTGGGAGATAATATCTTTTACGGTTATGGTTTGGGCGAGCAACTGGAAAAAAATACAAACCCGGATGGAGGGATCGTATATGCGTATCACGTGAGTGATCCCGAACGATATGGTGTAGTAGAATTTGATCAGCATAATAAAGTGATCAGCATCGAGGAAAAACCGATACAGCCCAAGAGTAATTACGCCGTACCGGGACTTTATTTTTACGATAACCAGGTGGTATCGATCGCCAAACAACTCAAACCCTCTCCCCGCGGAGAGTATGAGATCACCGATGTAAACAAGGCCTATCTGGAAATGGGCAAATTGCACGTGAGCATCATGGACAGAGGAACAGCCTGGCTGGATACCGGCACCTTTGATTCACTGATACAGGCCTCTCAGTTTGTTCAGGTTATCGAACAACGACAGGGCATTAAAATTGCCTGTATCGAAGAGATCGCCTACCGTAAAGGATTCATCAACAGAGAAGAGCTCGTCCACATGGCTGAACCGCTGATGAAAAGCGGCTATGGCAAATACCTGATGGACTTGGTTTCTTAACCCTAAATACTTTTCACCCGGCATGAAAAAAATTTTAGTTACCGGAGGTTGCGGCTACATTGGCTCGCATACCATTGTAGACCTGATTCAGCATGGCTTTCAGGTAATCTCCGTAGACAATAACAGCAGATCATCTCAAACCATACTGGAAGGCGTTGAAAAAATCACGGGAAAATCCATAAAAAACTACCGCGTTGATCTTTGCAATTTCGATGATACCCAGGCCATTTTTGCGGAGAATCCCGATATTTCAGGCGTCATTCATTTTGCGGCGTACAAGGCCGTTGGAGAATCTGTTCAACAACCGCTCTCCTATTATAACAATAACCTGTCCTCACTGCTGAATCTGCTGCGCTGTGTGGAAGAATACCAGACTCCCTATTTTGTTTTCTCCTCTTCCTGCACCGTATATGGGAATCCTGACAACATACCCGTAACCGAAGAAACACCCGAAAAACCTGCAGAGTCGCCCTACGGTGCTACCAAACAGATGGGCGAACGGATCATTCGGGATTTTGCAGCTATTTCTCCTGCTTCCCAGTTTGTGCTGCTGCGCTATTTCAATCCGGCAGGCGCTCATCCTTCTAACCTCATCGGAGAGTACAGCATTGGAAGACCGCAGAATCTGACACCGGTTATCACCCAAACGGCCATCGGAAAAATCCCTCAGATGCAGGTCTTTGGAAATGATTATCCAACCAGAGACGGTAGCTGTCTGCGTGATTTCATCCACATCTGCGATCTGGCACATGCGCATACGCTGGCGCTGTTACGACTCATAGAAGGCCGTTCAGACAATCGCTGTGATGTCTATAATCTGGGAACAGGGGATGGCATCACTGTACTGGAAGCCATTGCTGCCTTTGAACGGGTATCCGGCCGGAAACTTTCGTATGCAATCGGTCCCAGAAGACCCGGTGATGTGATCGCTATTTTTGCCAACAGAGATAAAGCTGAAAGAGAATTGAACTGGAAGCCCGCTTTTGGATTGGAAGATATCATGCGAACAGCGTGGGAGTGGGAGCAAAAACTCCGGAACGATGAATCGTTTTTCGACAGGAAAGACTTTCACCTCAATTAAACTTTTGCCGGTAATCGCTATCTTATAAGCATGCTGCCGGCTGATGAAAAAGAACTTCTTGCCCGATTTCATGCTCCCGCTACACGGGATAGTGCCTTTACGGAACTGATCAAAACATATCAGGAGCGGCTCTATGCCTGCATCTTCCGAATGGTAACGGATGAGGAAGCGTCAAAAGATATTCTCCAGAATGTATGTATAAAGGTCTGGAAAAGCCTTGGACAGTTCCGTGCTGAATCGCGGATTTCCACCTGGATGTACCGTATTGCCGTCAATGAAGCCCTGAACTGGCTGGAACTGGAGAAAAAACGGGCGCTGCAGCCATTGCCTGATAACGGGGATGCTTCAGCACAACCAGCCAATCTCACCATCTCCCCCGAAACGATTGAACGAAAGCTTCAGGATGCCATCCGGTTGCTTCCGGATAAACAGCGTACGGTTTTCCTGCTGCGCTATTATGAAGAAATGCCCTATGAGGAAATGAGCCGAATTCTGCAAACCTCTGAAGGAGCCCTGAAAGCAAGCTATCATCACGCAGTAAAAAAAATTCAAACCCTTCTCCTCGGACATTAAACCCGGGGCATCTGTTACTATCTAATCTTCGGTTATGAAACAAACATCAGACATACAAAATGAACTGGAAGCGATCAGCCCTGAACTGGCCCGCATCCTTCCGGAAAAAAAACTCCCTGTTTCCCCGGATGCTGATTTTTTTGAAGCATTCCCCGAGCATATGCTGGAGAAGATCAAAAAACAGCAGCCACCAGTGGTCTACCCTCTGTTTAAAAGGATGGTCCGCGTGGCCATAGCAGCCGCCATCACCGGGTTTGTACTCCTCGCGGTATATCTGTCTGTTTCCGAAGGAAAAACAGATTTGAACACGCTGAATATACACGCTGAACTGGCTTCTGTTCCAAGTGAAGACCTCTCGCATTTTTTAAGTGACTCCGATACTGAAGGCCTGCCCGCAACGTTTAGCCAGGAACTGCAAAAGATCCCTACACAGGAACTGGAAACCTTTTATTACGAAAACAATTTTTAAATACGATGCACATGAAAAGAATCATTAGCACATTCCTGTTAGTACTACCATTGATGGTTATGGCACAGCCTCCCAGAGGAGGAGCCGGCAGACCAGGAGAAGGCAGACAGATGCAGGAGGAGAAAAGAGATCGCCTGGAAGCCATTTCAATTGCCTACCTGACCAAAGAACTGGAACTCACCTCCGCAGAGGCCGAGAAGTTCTGGCCGGTTTATAACCGCTATACAGAAGAAATGCGGAAAGAAGTCCGAAAATCAATAGAGAATGGAAAAACACCGGATATGCTGGAAAGGCAACAGCATATGCTGGATATCCGGAAAAAATACCAGCAGGACTTCCAGAAAATTCTATCTCCCGAGCGGGCACAGAAAGTATTCATGGCAGAGCAGAAATTAAAGGAACAGGTACGCAAAGAACTTGAAAACAGAAGGGCCGAACGTCCGCAACGCTCCTTTCCACGCCAGCGACCACTGCAATAAGGTGGCATTGCGAAAATTTTCTATCAATTTTTTTTGGAAAATAGTTGCAGATTTTAATTACATATACGTAATTTTACCTCGGTGTTTTTCATAGGTTAGCAACGGCTGGCTCTTTCTAGGGCTGGCCTTTTTTTATTTTATCTATTATTTGCTAGTCAGTCAGATACGCTTATCGATCAGGATTGTCCCGGACAAATTGAAGGTGTTTTTATATCGTGGTAGAAAAGAAAGGTCCAATCTTTTCCTTCTGTCCACCATTGCTGCCGCAGTTCCATAGCCCGTTTTCCATCTGCATCGTATTTGGCAATAAACCTGCTTTTCATCTGTTGATACTGAGGAGCTTCATCGCCACCATAAAAAATTACCTCCCCATTTTCCTCTATACGAAACACCTGATGGAAAGGACAATGCCCTCCACTCCAGGCATATCGGATATAGCCATCGATCCAGCCTTCTCCATCAATTCGTTCCAGTCGTTCCAGCTGATTCAATACAGCCAGTTCTTCAGGACGATAGGAAGAGGATCCTGGTGCCAGTGCCATATCCATTTCCCTGGCATTGACATAATAAGTAGCCAGCGGAAATGCCGGTCGAACAGCTCCGGTATGTTCATCGCGAATACCCATCCCACCGGCATGGTCCTTATGCAGATGACTCATTAGTACTTTTGTTACATCCATTGGATTGATATCGTGTTGCAACAGGTTCTCATGCAGCTGAAGCGTACCCTGCTCCGTCTGAAAGCCCAATCCGGTATCCAGTAAAATAATATCTCTTGAGGTTATTACTACAAATGGCTGGATTTCCACCAGAATACTACCGGCAGGACGGTTGCTCAGCTGATGTCTCTCCGAATCAAACGGAACAAATCGCTTCGTATGGTCAACCGTAAACGAACCTTCAGAAAGAGGATAAATGATCATCCTCCAAAATTAACGCATTCCCGCCGGAGAAAACTTCTTCTACCGCAGCACCATCTGGCGGTCTGCATCCAGTCTGATAAGAATAAAAAGCAATACCGTAAAAGTGATCAGTGCCGTTCCTCCATAACTTAGAAATGGCAGGGGAATACCGATCACCGGGACCAGTCCAACCGTCATCCCGATATTGATGGCTACATGGAAAAGCAGTACCGAAGCCACTCCATAGGCATAACTACGGGTAAAGGTACTTCGCTGTCGCTCTGCAATATGAATGAT
>CANHUD010000107.1 GCA_947463665.1 Sphingobacteriales bacterium | reverse complement strand
GGTATACCCGTTTTGGTGAGCAGGGCGAACAGGCTGTTTCCATAGGTATGCGCTATTTCAACCTGGGAAATATACAGTTTACGGATAATCTTGGGAACGATCTGAATACCTTCAGGCCTAGAGAAGTGGCGCTGGACCTGGGATACTCCCGTAAACTATCCGATAAGCTGGCACTGGGGGTAGCCCTCCGTTACATCAATTCAAACCTGGCCGGCGGTCAGGCCGTAAACGGGGTGTCGTATCGTCCGGGAAATGCCGTTGCCGGAGATATCGGTCTGTATTATCACGGACTGAACACGGAAGGGAGCGGATGGAGTGCCGGTATGGCCATGACCAATCTGGGATCCAAAATCGGCTACACCGATGATCCGACTCAACGGGATTTTATTCCGGCAAATCTTTCGATAGGAACCACCTACACCTCTGCTTTTCAGGAAATTCATAAAGTGACAGTAGGGCTTGATCTGCACAAAAAACTCGTTCCTACACCTCCTGCATTGGGAGATGCTGCCGGACTTGCCGCGTACAGAGAGAAAGGCGTGGTATCCAGCTGGTTTAGTTCGTTTGGCGATGCACCCGGTGGTTTTTCAGAGGAACTGAGGGAATTCAATGTCTCCCTGGGCGGCGAATACTGGTACAACGATCAGTTCGCTTTCCGGGCCGGTTATTTTTACGAAGACCGTACAAAAGGTAACCGCCAGTATTTCACGATGGGTGCTTCGATCAAGTACAATACATTCGGCCTTCATTTTTCCTATCTGTTGCCTACCGGTAACGGCGTGAACCGAAACCCGTTGTCCAACACCCTTCGATTTGGACTGGTGTTCGATTTCGGAGAAACTTCTGAATAATTACCGATATGTTTCGAATTGGCTCTGGTATTGACTTTCATCAGCTGGTTGAAGACCGTGATCTATGGCTTGGAGGAGTCAGGATTCCACATAGCAAAGGCGCCAAGGGTCATAGCGATGCAGATGTTCTCCTGCATGCCATCTGTGATGCGTTGCTCGGAGCCCTGAGTCTGGGCGATATCGGTGTTCATTTCCCGGATACCAGCGAGGAGTTCAGGAATATTGACAGTAAAATCCTGTTGCGCCGGACCATTGATCTCATTAAAAATAAAGGTTGGAGGGTAGTGAATGTAGATAGTACCCTGATGCTGGAAAAGCCAAAGATCAAGCCATTTGTTCCTGAGATGCAGCAGGTCATCGCCCGGATACTGGACGTAGAAGTACAGGAGGTATCTATAAAAGCTACTACTACCGAGAAAATGGGCTTTGTGGGCAGGGAAGAAGGACTTTTTGCACAGGCAACCGTTCTTTTGCAAAAGGCCGGAGAATAAAGGCGTAAATCGGTACTTTTGCCGCATGATCAGCGTACAAATTCCTGTGATCAATCGCTCCCGGCACCCATTGCCCTCTTATGCCACGCCCGGTTCATCAGGGATGGATCTCCGGGCCGATCTTTCAGAACCAGTGGATATCGAGCCCATGCAGCGTATGTTGATCCCTACGGGTATATCCATGGCCATACCGGAAGGTTTTGAGGCACAGGTAAGGCCCCGAAGCGGACTGGCCCTCAAGCAGGGTTTAACCTGCCTGAATTCGCCTGGCACCATCGATGCGGATTACAGAGGAGAGATAAAAGTGATCCTGATCAATCTTTCCGGTGAAAAACAACGAATACAGGATGGCGACCGCATTGCACAGCTGGTTATTCAGCGGGTAGAAAAGGCTGAATGGATGCCATCAGAAACTCTGAATGTTACGGAACGTGCAGAAGGAGGCTTCGGGCACACCGGAAAAAAATAAACGCATGAAGTATGTGATCGTTGGTTTTTTTATTTTGTCGGCTTTATCCTGCGGGACCTCCCGAAAGGCGATAAAACCTGTTGCTCCGTCAGACAGCCTACAAACCATTCCTGTTCCCTCTGTGGATTCGGCCGCTCTGGATTCTGCCCGAACTGTTGCCACCGTCTTTTCAGGAATCCGGGACAAACGTCATTATTTCAAAACATTCTCTGCCCGGGTGAAACTGACCTATACAACTCCGGATAAATCATTAAATGATGTGACCGCTTTTCTCCGGATGCAGAAAGACAGTGTGATCTGGGTTTCCCTGAATGCCGCTCTGGGTATAGAAGCCTTACGACTGCTGATTACACCGGATACGGTGAAACTGCTGGATAAACTGAACAAGACGATTCAGTACAGGGATTTTCTCTTTTTACAGGAGACTACCCGTTTGCCTGTTGACTTTTTTATTTTACAGGATTTGCTGATAGGTAATCCGGTCTTTCTGGATTCCAATCTCCAGACCTACTCGAACAGGGATGGAAAGATTCTGATGCAAACGCTGGGGGCCATTTTCAGGAACAACAGTATTTTTGACCAGAATCGGCTTCAGGTGGACCAGTCACATCTGGAAGACAGGGATACTGCTGCCAGACGTTCAGCTCAACTGGAATATCTGGAGTATAACGATATAAACGGGCGAAGTTTTTCAGGGAAAAGAAAACTGATCGTCATGGATAAAAAGCAGATGGCCATTGAGCTTGAATTCCGTCAGGCAGTTTTTGATGTTCCGTTGTCGTTTCCTTTTGCTGTTCCGGGAAACTATAAATTGAAGTAATTTTAACAGGATCACCTGTTGTAGCGTGTATCCTTATTTTATTTTTGAGCATGCGTATTATTATTTTCTGTCTGTTGGCTTTTCTGGTTACCGATTCCGTTTTCGGTCAGTCCCGGGATGAACTGGAACGTAAGCGAAAAGAAATTCAGCAGGAGATTACTGAATTGCAGCGCTCCCAAAGCATCCTGCAAAAAGATAAAAAAGCGAATCTGGCGGCACTTGCTGCCATCCAGTCGAAAATCAGAAAGCGGAATGCCATCATCAGCAATATCAGCCAGGAAGTTCGCCTGATAGATGAAACGATTTTCAACAACAATCGGGAAATCTTCCGGTTGAGGCGACAACTGGACACGCTTCGGGAGCAATATGCGAAGACACTGGTTTATGCTTACCAGAATCGCAGCAGTTATGATATGATCAATTTTGTCTTCTCTTCTGTGAACTTTAACGATGCCATCCGAAGAGTACAGTACCTGAAAACATATAGAAATTACAGAGAGGAACAGGTGGCCTCTATTTACAAAACACAGGATCTGCTGAAAGATAAGATATCAACCCTCCATCTGAACAAGAAAGAAAAAAGTAGGGTACTGGAAGAGCAGACCCAGGAAATGAAAACACTGGAGGATGATAAGCGCGAACAGAATGCTTATGTGCAACGCCTGAAGGCCCGTGAAAAAGAACTTGCTTCAGAACTCGCAGCCAAGAGGAGAGTGGCCAATAGCCTGCAATCAGCCATCGCTGCCATTATCCTGAAAGAAACCAGAGCAGCTGCTGCAAAAGCAGCAGCTGATGCGAAAGCTGCAGCGGCAGCTAAAGCCACAGCTGCCCGTACTGCTCCTGCTACTACTCCTGCATCTTCCGCGGCTGCCCCTGCTGCAACTGAGCGTAAATACAATGTGCTGGAGAATACGCCGGAGGTGACCAGAGTATCGGTAGGCTTTGAGAACAACCGGCGCAACCTGCCCTGGCCAGTGGACAGGGCTCAGATTTCTTCCCCTTTTGGAAGAAGGAAAATTGAGGGAACCTCTTTGTATGAAGACAACCAGTGGATTACGATTGCCACTGAAGTGGGTACAGCTGTAAAAGCTGTTTTTGAAGGGGTGGTTACTACTGTTTACGATGTGCAGGGTTCACAAACCGTGACGATCAAGCATGGTAAATATTTCACTACGTACTATAATTTGTCGTCCGTGGCGGTAAATAAAGGAGACCAGGTGCGGATGGGACAGGTCATCGGCAAAGCCGGAAGCAACGATGACGGAGATGGAGAAATTCTGTTTGTTGTTAATCAGGAGAGTCGCTTTCTGGATCCGGAGCAATGGCTTAAAGCCAGGTAATCAGCGCTGCTTGATCCGTTCGTATAACTGTTCATACAGCGGCACAATGTTGTGAATATCGAATTTTTCTGCCTGTTTGCGGGCTGCTTCCCTGAATGATTTCAGCCGTTCATCCTCCTGCAATACATCGATGGCGAAGGCCGCCATGGCATCGATGTCACCCACATTGGCCATGTAACCGCAAATGCCCTGTTCAATCACTTCCGGAAGACCGCCGGCATTGGAGGATACCACAGCTGCTCCACCTGCCATGGCTTCCAGCGCTGCGAGGCCGAAACTTTCATATTCTGAGGGTAAAAGGAAAAGATCTGTTACCGCAAAGATGTCTTCCATGTCCTGTTGTTTACCCAGAAAACGTACATCTTCACATATTTGCAGTTCACGGCAGAGCTCTTCAGCCATATGCCGTTCCGGTCCATCCCCTACCAGCAGCAGTTTGGATGGGAGTGTACCATTGACCTTTCTGAAGATGTGGATCACATCCTGCACCCGTTTCACCTTCCTGAAATTAGAGGCATGTAGCAGAATGCGTTCACCATTAGGGGCAATAACCTTCCGGAATGCGTCTATTGGTTTCCTGGAAAACCGGGCAACATCCACAAAATTGTGAATCACTTCTATTTCCCTGGTGATGGGAAAATTGGCATAGGTTACTTCCCGGAGATTATGGGATACAGCTGTAATGGCATCGCTCTGGTTGATAGAGAAGGCTACCACCGGCGCATAGGTTTTATCTCTTCCTACCAGTGTGATATCTGTGCCGTGCAATGTGGTGATCACCGGAATCAGGATTCCTTCTTCCTTCAGAATTTGCCTTGCCATGTAGGCTGCGGCGGCATGCGGAATGGCATAGTGTACATGTAAGAGGTCCAGATGGTTGTTCCGGATAACATCCACCATGGCAGAAGCCAGCGCTGACTCGTACGGGGGATAGTCGAACAATGGGTAGGTAGGTACCCGAACCTCGTGGTAAAAAATGTTGGTGCTGAATCCGGTGAGCCGAACGGGTTGCTGGTAGGTAATGAAATGAATGTTGTGGCCTTTATCGGCCAGCGCCTTACCCAGTTCGGTGGCCAGCACCCCACTTCCTCCGAAAGTGGGATAGCAAACAATCCCTATGTTCATGTTGCAAAGATAGCGTAATTCCCCGAGGGCCTTCTTAATAGGGGTACAGACGACCATTATTGGCGAAGATTCCGTATTTTAACCGACCGTTTAAACAGCAATTATGAAGATGAGAAAATGGACTTTTTTTCTGGCGATACACTTGTTGTTCCTGATGCAGGCTATTGGGCAGGAGGACTCTGTAATGATCCGCCGGATCGTGGAAGATGTACTGACTCGTGGAGAAGCGTATGAACAATTACGGTTTCTGTGTAAAAAGGTAGGCCCGCGCCTGAGTGGTTCTGCCGGAAATGCCAGAGCTGTACAGGAAACGGCCCGCATGTTACGGGAAGTGGGTGCGGATACGGTTTATCTGCAGGAATGTATGGTACCCAAATGGGTTAGGGGTGATAAAGATAGTGCAGCACTGCTGATTGCTGGCAAAGCAATGCCGCTTCGGGTGGCCGCATTGGGCAATTCAGAGGGAACGGGACTTTCCGGATTACGGGCTGAAGTAATAGAGGTTCGTAGTTATGATGAACTGGAAGCATTGGGAGAGCGTGTAAGAGGAAAGATTGTTTTTTATAATTATCCGATGAATCCCGCGTATGTAAGGACGTTTATGGCGTATGGCGACGCCGGTAAATACAGGGGAGGTGGCGCATCGCGTGCTGCAAAATATGGTGCGGTAGGTATGATGGTCCGCTCACTGGCTTCCAATCCGGATGATTATCCGCATACCGGAGCCATGAACTACGATCCTGCCTATCCGAAGATACCCGCCATGGCGGTTAGTACGAACGACGCAGAGAAACTTAGCCGTGCATTAAAAGAAAAGAACGGACTGAAGCTTTATATGCGTTCTGTATGCGGCATGCAGGGGGAAGTTTTATCACACAATGTAGTGGGCGAGATACGCGGCTCTGTTTTTCCGGATGAAGTGATCACGGTGGGTGGTCATCTGGATAGCTGGGATCTGGCGGAAGGAGCACATGACGATGGTGCCGGTTGCGTACAGAGTATAGAAGTGTTGCGGGTGTTCAGAGCACTGGGCGTACAACCCAAACGTACCATACGTGCTGTAATGTTTCAGAATGAAGAGAATGGACTGAGGGGAGGACTTAAATACGCTGAACTGGCCGCTGCAGAAGGAAAGAAGCATATTCTGGCACTTGAATCAGATGCCGGAGGCTTTAGCCCCAGAGGGTTTGGAGTGGAAAACAGCGACGTATCAAGAAGAGACAACGTCAAAGCCTGGGCATCTTTGTTCCTGCCGTATGGGATACATGAATTTACGGATGGTGGCGGGGGAGCAGACATCAATCCTCTTCGTAAATTAGGTACAACAACGGTAGGACTGAGCCCTGATTCACAGCGCTATTTTGATATTCATCATTCCGGACTGGATGTTTTTGAAGCAGTGAGCAGAAGAGAACTGCATCTGGGTGCCAGCGTGATGGCTGCACTTATTTATCTCACCGATAAATACGGCAATTAACCGCGTGTTTTATGCTTACTAAACAGGCAATGAAAAAATAGTTTTGATGTAATGATTTTTGAATGCGAATATGTCCCTATATTTGCAACCCGCTTGAGAGAAAAAGCGGGATAGTTCTTAACAGATTGGGTCAGTTTTTTCGGTAGCGGATTGAAAAAAAAGTTACGGAAAATTTTGGCTGAAATGTATAACTCACTTACCTTTGCACTCCCGATTAAACGGGGTGATCAACTGGAAGGTTGAGAAGATCTTTGAAAGTAGGGAAACAATAACATTCTGCAGTAAAAATCAGAAGTAAGGAATTTTGCGAATCATTATGAATTTGATTCTTATTTGAGAAGTCGAGTTCAAACTCATTTACAATGGAGAGTTTGATCCTGGCTCAGGATGAACGCTAGCGGCAGGCTTAATACATGCAAGTCGAGGGGCAGCGCAGTGTAGCAATACATGGGCGGCGACCGGCAAACGGGTGCGTAACACGTACGCAACCTTCCCGTTACTGTGGGATAGCCCAGGGAAACTTGGATTAATACCACATATTGCCATTGGGAGGCATCTCCTGATGGCCAAAGAATTTCGGTAACGGATGGGCGTGCGGTTGATTAGGTAGTTGGCGGGGTAACGGCCCACCAAGCCTACGATCAATAGCTGATGTGAGAGCATGATCAGCCACACGGGCACTGAGACACGGGCCCGACTCCTACGGGAGGCAGCAGTAAGGAATATTGGGCAATGGACGAAAGTCTGACCCAGCCATGCCGCGTGAAGGATGAAGGTCCTCTGGATTGTAAACTTCTTTTTTCTGGGGAGAAATGCACTTTTTCTAAGGTGTTTGACGGTACCAGAAGAATAAGCACCGGCTAACTCCGTGCCAGCAGCCGCGGTAATACGGAGGGTGCAAGCGTTATCCGGATTCACTGGGTTTAAAGGGTGCGTAGGTGGG
>CANHUD010000106.1 GCA_947463665.1 Sphingobacteriales bacterium | reverse complement strand
TGGGATGCGTGCATTTCCTGCAGGAACAAATGAGCCTGTGTGCGCCATGAGGGTTATGAGCGCTACTTGTCTGAGCAACGCACTTTTACCACTCATATTCGGTCCGGTTAGTATGATGATTTGCTGATCTGTTTTATTAAGCCTGACATCATTGGAGATATAGGGCTGATCCGGTGGTAAGTTTCGTTCAATAACCGGATGGCGGGAATCGGTCAGCTCCAGGGATTGTTCATCCGTGAGTACAGGGCGACTGTAATTATACTGGCGTGCATTCCATGCAAAACAGGTAAGGCAGTCAAGAATCCCGATAATGTGTGCATCCTTTTGGATGGGTAGGATGTATTGCTGTATATCACTGATCAGCTGTTCAAACAATTCAGCTTCCATGCGCAGAATCTTTTCCTCTGCACCGGTTATTTTTTCTTCATATTCTTTCAGTTCCGGCGTGATGTATCGCTCCGCATTGGTAAGAGTCTGCTTCCGGATCCAGTCGGCCGGTACTTTATCTTTATGGGCATGGGTAACCTCCAGATAGTAACCAAAAACGTTATTATATCCGATTTTAAGGGAGCTGATCCCCGTGCGCGACATTTCCTGTTGCTGCAATTGCACGAGATATTCTTTTCCATGGCTGGAAATGCGACGAAGCTCATCGAGCGAATCGCTAACCCCATCGGCAATATATCCTCCTTTTTGAAGCTGTGCGGGAGGATCTGTTTTCAGGGTTTTTTCGATGGTCAGTTTCAGTGATGGACAATCCTCCAGTGCGTGCGCCAGTTGTTGCAGATAGGGCTGGGGGACGGAGAGGAGATTTTCTTTCAGCTGTCGGATCTGATCCAGTGCAAACGCCAGTTGTCGAACATCTCTCGGATTGATTTTACGGGCAGGTACTTTCCCGATCATGCGTTCGATATCGCCACAGGGTTTGATCCGAGAGATGATCATATCCCTGCAGCCTGTATCCTTGTAAAAAAAATCTACCAGATCCAGTCGCTCCAGGATTTGTTGCCGGTTGGTAAGGGGCATCAGTATCCATCGTTTCAGCAGGCGCCCGCCCATCGGTGAAACCGTATGATCCAATGTATGCAACAGGGTATGTGTATCCTGCCGGCTGTTGCCCATCAGTTCCAGATTGCGAATGGTAAAGGCATCCATCCACACATGGTCCTGCTGGTTGAGCCGGGCTATAGCCGTCACATGCCGGAGATGCGGATGTTCGGTATCCCGGAGGTAATGAAGAACTGCCCCTGCGGCTACAATGGCCGAGGGCAGTTCTTCCACACCAAATCCTTTCAGTGAATGGGTGCCGAACTGTTTCAGCAGTTGTTCTTCCGCGTAGGGCCGGTCAAAGATCCAGCTTTCAAGAGGGTACGTATAAAAACGGGCACCATGTGTTTCGCGAAACGACTTCTGAAACTTTTTCTGAAACACCACTTCCGCAGGTTTCAGTGTTTGCAAGAGTTTCCCGACATATTCCTCATCGCCTTCGGCGATAAAAAATTCTCCGGTGGAGATGTCCAGAAACGCTATTCCATGATTGTCATCAGAAAAATGGATGCCACAGAGGAAATTATTGGTATCGTGTTCGAGTAGTTTGTCGTTGGTGGCCACACCTGGCGTAACCATTTCGGTTACCCCCCTTTTTACAATGCCCTTTGCCAGCTTTGGATCTTCAAGCTGGTCGCAGATGGCTACGCGGTGACCGGCCTTAACCAGTTTATGTAAGTAGGTCTCCAGGGCATGATGCGGGAATCCGGCGAGTTCAGCGGAAGCGGCAGCTCCGTTGTTGCGTTTGGTAAGGGTGATGCCTAAAACAGATGATGCGATAACGGCATCATTTCCAAAGGTTTCGTAAAAGTCGCCCACCCGGAACAACAGGATCGCATCGGGATATTTTTGTTTGATCGCCCGGTGTTGCTGCATCAGCGGTGTATCTGCGGATTTCGACATACTGGCAAAAATAGGATGTAAGGTCTGCTTTTGCCTATGGTGTTTTCACCAATGTGGAAAACATATTTTACTCCGAAATTCTGGTTAAAAAGCCGGGGAGAACCGGAAACATCCGCTTAGTTTTGCTCTATGTTTAGAAAATGGACGATGGAGGAGCTGGGCAGAAAACCTGCAGAGGAGCTCACAAATGCGGGTCGGACACCCGTTACGGTGGTGCTGGATAATGTGAGAAGCATGAACAATGTGGGGAGTATTTTCCGCACTTCGGATGCATTCCTGGTGGAAGCCATACATCTTTGCGGCTATACACCCTGTCCTCCGCACCGGGATATTCATAAAACCGCTTTGGGGGCAACAGAAACCGTTCCCTGGAAGTATGCGCCGGATCCGGTACTCCTTGTAGAGCAGTTTCGAAAAGAAGGGTACCTCATTTATGCCGTGGAACAGGCGGAGGGCAGCACTTCTCTGGAGACGTTTGAATACCATGGCAATGAAAGGATCGTGCTGATTTTTGGAAATGAAGTGGATGGGGTTCAGGATCAGGTACTGGCTCTCTGTGATGGCTGTCTGGAAATTCCGCAGGCCGGGATGAAACATTCTCTCAATATTTCCGTGGCAGCCGGGATGGTGCTTTGGGAAATCTACAGCCAGTGGATCAGGCAACAAGCGTCCATCTAATCAAAAACGTACCTTTACCGTATGTCAACCGTCCGGAGTTATTTATCGCTGATCAAATTTTCGCATACGATTTTTGCGATGCCCTTTGCCCTGATTGGCTTTTTTCTGGGGCTTTTTCACCGGTATTTCGGGTCAATTCCTTTTGATGCCGCGCTACCGGATGAAGGCCGCATGTCAGATCTTTTCAGCAGGTCAACACTGGTTCTTTTTTTTCTCGTAATCGGGTGTATGATCACTGCCAGAACAGCTGCCATGGCTTTCAACCGGTATCTCGACCGGTCGATTGATGCACTCAATCCCAGAACCGCTATCCGGGAAATTCCAAAAGGAATTATCAGGCCAAAACAGGCGCTGCTGTTCACTTTTGTTAATGCCCTTCTTTTTATCGGCCTTACCTGGTTTATTAATCCACTGTGTTTTTACCTTTCACCGGTGGCCCTGCTGGTGATTCTGGGATATAGTTATACAAAAAGATTCACATCGCTTTGCCATCTGGTACTGGGACTGGGGTTATCGCTGGCTCCGATAGGTGCCTACCTGGCGGTCACCGGTGTTTTTAACTGGCTGCCTATCCTCTTTTCCCTTACTGTTATCTGCTGGGTCAGTGGCTTTGATATCATTTATTCTTTGCAGGATGATGCATTTGACCGTTCACAGTCGTTATACTCCATTCCTGCTGGTGTGGGTCGGAAGAAGGCATTGCTCATTGCACGGTTGTTGCATGTTTTGTCCGCCTTATTCATCCTGATCGCTGGATTACTGGCAGCATTCTCCTGGATTTACTGGGTAGGAGTAGCCGGTTTCTGGGGCATGCTGCTTTACCAGCATCGGCTGGTAAAGCCGGATGATTTGTCCCGTGTCAATTTGGCCTTCATGACGGCCAACGGAGTGGCCAGTGTGGTATTTTCCCTTTTTGTACTTATCGATATATTTTTCTGATATGCGGATCATGGCTATTGATTACGGCAAAAAGCGAACCGGCATCGCCGTTACGGATCCGTTGCAGATCATTGCACAAGGCCTCACCACGGTTGATACGCATATGGCACTGGTTTTTCTTCGGGAGTATATGGGTAAGGAGCCGGTGGAGCTGATCCTGGTGGGAGAGCCCCGGAATCTTGATGATACGCCTACAGATGCAACAGAGGGAGCATTGGCCTTCGTTAAAAAACTGAAAAGACATTTTCCGCAGGTCCGGGTAGAAACAGTGGATGAACGATTTTCCTCCAAAATGGCTGTCAGAGCCATGATTGATATGGGGATGAAAAAAAAAGACCGTCAGAAAAAAGGGCTGATTGACGAGATCGCCGCTACAATGCTGCTGCAGGAGTACCTTCAGCAACGATCGGCCACCTGAAATGCCGTTACGGCTTTTTCGTACCTTTGCTTTATGATTCTTCCAATTGTAGCTTACGGTCACCCTGTGCTGCGTGCCGTTGCCCAAGATATTGATGCCGACTACCCTCAGCTGGATAAACTCATTGCAGATATGTGGGAGACCATGTACGGTTCAAATGGTGTGGGTCTGGCCGCACCGCAGATCAATCGTTCTATTCGCCTATTTGTGGTAGACAGCACCCAGATTTTTGACAACCTGGATGAGGATGAAAAAGAAGAGTATCCGGATGCACCGGGCATAAAACAGGTGTTCATAAATGCACGTATTCTTTCTCTGGAAGGTGACGAATGGGGATACAATGAAGGATGTCTCAGCATCCCCAAAGTACGTGAGGATGTACTGCGACATGAAGCAGTGGAACTGGAATACCAGGATGAGCAATTCGTGACGCATGTAAAGACCTTCAATGGTATAACCGCCAGGGTTATATTACACGAATATGATCATATTGAGGGTAAGTTGTTCATCGACCGTATTTCCCTGCTCAAGCGTAAATTGATCAAGAGTAAACTCGATGATATTTCCAAGGGAAAAATCAGAGTGGATTACCGGATGCTTTTTCATAAAGGATGAGTATTCAAGGCTGGATAGGGCTGCTCATTTTTGCTCCGTTGAGTTTGTTTGCTCAGTTGAGAGACACTGTAGACGGACGAGTGATAACTCTTTCAGAGATAGTGATCCGCAAGAATACGGATGTGCGCGGGTTTGTAGAAAAAGTAAAAAAAGATACCAGTTTTTACAAGGCGTTCAAGAACCTCCGCATTCTCGAATTTACCTCCTATAATGACATCCGGATGTTTGATCGCAAGGGCCGGGTATCTGCATCGTTGCAGAGCCATACCCGACAGGAACGAACGGGCAACTGCCGCGTCACTAAAAAAATCAACGAAGAAACTACCGGAGATTTTTACGCTGCTGACGGATCTTATAATTACTACACTGCTGCTTTGTACAGTTCATTATTCTGGAGTTTTACACCGGTTTGTGGGGAAACAAATAAAGTGGAGTCTGATCTCGGCGGACTTTCCGGCTTGTCGGGTACGGAGCGTCATAAGCAACAACTGAAGATGCTTTTCTTCAATCCGGGGATGCGTATTCCCGGAATACCGCTGATGGGCGATAAGGCTGCTTTGTTTGACGACGATATGTCGAAATGGTATAATTTTTCTATTGACATAGCGGAGAAAGGGGGACATCTATGTTACGTGTTTACGGTTACGGGAAAAACGAGAGAAGAAGGAGGGGATCCGGGAATGTTGGTAATAGACCGAATGACCACCTGGTTTGATTACACAGATTTTGATGTACTGTCAAGAAACTATGCCCTCAGTTATAAAGCCGGAGTATATTCATTTGATGTGGATATGGACGTTGAACTCTCCCGCTACAAAGGATTACTGGTTCCAAGTGTAATTCGTTACAATGGAGGCTGGAAGCTAATTACCCGAAAAAAAGAACAGGGTGTTTTTACGGCTACGCTGACTGATTTTGCGGGGCGTTAGAATAGCGTCTCCATTTTTCAATTACTGTTGTCATGTCTGCCGGTATTTCACTGTTGAAGGTCAGTTTTTTTCTGGTTCGCGGGTGAATGAATCCCAGTGTACGGGCATGAAGGGCATGACGAGGACAGATTTCAAAACAATTTTCCACAAACTGTTTGTATTTCGCGAAGATGGTGCCTTTCAAAATTCGGTCTCCGTTGTAGGTGTCATCATTGAAGAGGGAATGGCCGATGTGTTGCATATGAACCCGAATCTGGTGTGTACGGCCTGTTTCCAGCTGACATTCTACCAGAGTTACATAATTGAACCGTTCCAGTACCGTGTAATGTGTGATGGCTTCCTTCCCATATTCGCCATCCGGATAAACATCCATGATCTTTCGGAAACGCTGGTGACGGCCCACATGGCCTGTAATCGTTCCTTTATCTTCTTCAAAATTTCCCCAGACGAGGGCCGTATATCTTCTTTCCACTGTATGATCAAAGAACTGTTTGGCCAGATCCACAGCTGCTTTGCCTGATTTTGCCAAAACAATCAGGCCGCTGGTATTCTTGTCGATCCGGTGCACCATCCCAAATCGGGGCAGGCTGTTTTCATCCAGCTGAGGTTGCTGTTGTTTGAGGTACCAGGCCACACCATTGAGAAGTGTGCCGGAATAATTGCCACTACCCGGATGGACTACCAGGCCGGGTGGCTTGTTTATGACCATAAGGTCATCGTCTTCGTAAACGATGTTAAGCGGAAGCTGCTCGGGTATAACTTCCGTGGATTCTGGTGCCGTATCTGAATAAGAAACGATCTGATCGCCCGGTTTTATTTTGTAATTAGCCTTTACGGGCTTGCCGTTAACCGTTACGTATCCCAGATCAATGGCCTTCTGGATCTTATTACGGGTGGCTTTTACGACCCGTTGCTGAAGGAATTTGTCGATCCGGAGCGGCTCCTGTCCTTTATCAACGGTGAGGGACATTCTTTCGTACAGATCATCTGACTCCTCAGGAGCGTTTACTTCAATTTCCGGATCATCATGGAATTGCATCCGGCAAAATTAGTATTTCGGGTTAATTTTGCCACATGGATATTGAATTCAGGGATTTAGGCCGGATGGGATACAAAGAAACCTGGGATCTGCAGGAGAGATTACTCGCAGAGAATGTTCAGGTTAAATCCGCTGCCCGGATAGCGGGTATTTCGGACCCTTTGCAGGTAGCAACCCGGCAGTATCTGTTGTTTGTGGCGCATCCTCATGTGTATACGCTTGGTAAGAGTGGTGACATATCCAATGTGCTGATCAGCGAATCAGAAATGAAGGAGCGAGCCGTTTCTTTTTATCATACAAACCGGGGTGGCGACATCACGTATCACGGGCCGGGTCAGCTGGTGGGCTATCCAATACTGGACCTCGAAAAGCATTACACGGATATTGGCCGCTACCTCCGGAATCTGGAGGAAGTGATCATAAAAGTGATGGCAATGTATGGTCTGAAAGGGGAACGCAGTGCCGGAGAAACGGGTGTTTGGCTGGATCCGGACCGGAAAGGGCGGGAGCGAAAGATATGTGCAATGGGCGTGCGCTGCAGCCGGTGGATTACCATGCATGGATTTGCGCTGAATGTTAATACTGATTTGTCCTATTTTGGTCACATCGTTCCCTGTGGCATTGCAGAGAAGCAAGTTACCTCCTTAGAAAAAGAACTCGGGTATTCTCTGCCGGAGGATGAAGTAAAAGCCAATGTGAAGCGTGCTTTTGCCGAGGTATTTGGGGTTGATGTCATCGATCCTTCGGAATGAAGACCTTATGTTTTTCTTTGAGGAGATTGTTTTCGTAGAGTTCAAATCGAAACCAGCCCGACTGGATAAAATTTGTTTTGTCGACAGTGAGATAGGATTCACGGATTTTATTCATGGTGAAAAGTGGCGTACCGTCTTCTGTAAAAAACTTTAATGTATATATCTGGGACTTTCCCACGGGTAAGGCCAGCACCACATGTCCCTGTTGATTGGTATACACAAATACCGA
>CANHUD010000105.1 GCA_947463665.1 Sphingobacteriales bacterium | reverse complement strand
TTTTACATTCCATACCGGCGATCTTTTTCTTCTCTTCTGTGTACACGATCTCCGGACCGCTATCCGCGAATCGAAGTCCGAGCTTTTCAAGAGAATCCCGGCGGGCATTGCGGGCCGAATCCATTCTGCGCTGCATGTTTTCCGCATCTGCATCGGTAGAAGTGAAACCCATCTTCCGCCCCATCATTTCCATCAAATTGGTGGTTTTCTTTTCTTTCCGGTCAATGAAGGTCAAATTCTTCCCGAAATCCGTTACGGATTCAATTTTGGTCTGATCCCCTTTAAAATAGACCGTCATGGCTGTTTCAACATCCCTTGGCATCATCCGCTGGCCATTATCGTCTCCGCCACCACCCGGGCCGCCACCTCCCCAGTTTTCCGGAAAAGTAATCAGGGAGTTCATTTTGATCACCGCTTTATCCACAACACGCTGGGCAGTAGCCTGAAGCGTTAATCCGAGCAGCAGAAAAAAAGGCAGTTTTTTCATTCTATATTGTTTGTTTGTTTCCTATTTATGGATGGTCGGCATCATCGTTGATCCTCACCACCTGGTATTCCGGTCTGAATCCCTCTAATAAGATGTCAAGTTCGGATTTTTCTTGCATATAATTATTGGCAATAACCAAGTGGAATTATGATTTAACTTTATGTCCACACGATTTAGATATGAAAAAAATCATCTGCTTATTTTTGGCTGCTTTTCTTTTCAGCCACATGGCCTCCGCTCAGATCCATATCATACCGCAACCGGTTGAGGTTAAGCCGGCTTCCGGATCCTTCACCCTTCTTCCGGGAACCGTGATCGGTTATCCCGCTGCGCAGGGCGATGTGAAAAAAGTGGCTGACTATCTTTCAGCTCTTTTATCCGCCCCTACAGGGTATGCGTTGCCCGTCCGACCGGGGTCAGCGGCCAGATCCGCGGGAAACATCTACCTGGAACTGCAGGCCTCATCAGAACCGGCCCTTGGAAAAGAAGGCTACCGGTTGCAGTCGGGCCCCAATGGTGTCCTGATTCAGGCCAATGAAGTGGCCGGATTGTTCTATGGCGTGCAGACGTTCCGCCAGCTGCTGCCAGCGCAGATCGAGAGCCGCCAGCTGGTGAAAGATGTCCGGTGGACAGCCCCTGCCGTTTCGGTGATGGATCATCCGCGCTTCGGCTGGCGTGGCCTCATGCTCGATGTGTCCCGCCATTTCTTCACCAAAGAGGAAGTGAAACGTTACATCGATGATATGGTGAAATTCAAATACAATGTTCTTCATTTTCACCTGACCGATGACCAGGGATGGCGGTTGGAGATCAAATCGCTCCCCAAACTAACGGAAGTGGGCGCCTGGAATGTGAAAAAAGTGGGCCGGTTCAACTATTTCTCCAAGCCGGAACTGAATGAACCGCGCGATTATGGCGGATTTTATACGCATGAAGACATCCGTGAACTGGTGCAGTATGCCAAAGACCGGCACGTAGAGATCCTGCCGGAGATCGATGTGCCCGGACACAGTCTGGCCGCCATCGCTTCCTATCCGGAGCTGACCTCCACGCCCGGAACTTACCAGGTGAACTCCGGTGAGAAATTCATGGAATGGCCGCCCAGCGGGCATTTTTATGGGCTGATCGACAATGCACTGAACCCTGCCAGTGAGAAGGTCTACACATTTCTGGATAAGGTTTTCACCGAAGTGGCACAGCTGTTCCCCTTCGCCTACATCCACATGGGAGGCGATGAAACGGCCCGGAATTTCTGGGAAAAAAGTGCCGATATCAAAGCGCTGATGGCTCGTGAAAAACTGAAGAATCTGGACGAGGTACAGGCTTATTTTGTAGGAAGAGTAAACCAGATCATCAATGCCAAAGGCAAAAAAATGATCGGGTGGGATGAGATCCTGCAGGGAGGACTGGTACCCGGTGCTGCCGTTATGAGCTGGCGCGGCATGGAAGGTGGCATCACGGCCGCTAAAAAAGGACATGAAGTGGTCATGAGCCCTACCACACATGTATATATCGATTATATGCAGGGCGATGCATCCATGGAACCGCCGGTATACGCCAGCCTTCGGATGAAAAAAGCCTACAGCTTTGAACCGCTGCCCGAAGGCGTGGATCCCAAATTTATCAAAGGCGGACAGGCAAATCTGTGGACCGAACAGGTCTACAATCTGCGACAGGCCCAGTATATGACCTGGCCCCGCGGACTGGCAGTGGCAGAGGCCGTCTGGTCGCCCGCCAGTGCCCGGAACTGGACCGATTTTGTGCGCCGGGTGGAACATCAGTTTCCTCGGTTTGACCACGCGCAGACCAAGATCGCACCGAGTATGTATGAGCCGGACGTGAAGGCTTTTAAATCCGGAACGAATGGTCTTGCAATTGAAATGATCCCGGAAATAGACGGACTGGATCTGCATTACAGCTTCGACAATTCCTATCCCGATGCCTTCTATCCGAAATACGGATCAAAGGTTGAAGTTCCTAAAGATGCCGATAATCTTCGGGTAGCCACTTACCGGAATGGCAAACAGGTAGGTCGTTTCATGACCATCCCGATCACAGAACTGCGTCGCCGCGCGGGCTATAAATGATACGTTCGCCGTCATCCCGGCATCTGCTCATCCACCGGATAGCGGATGCCGGCGATCCGGCGGATCTCATCCATCAGTCGCATCAGCTCAAGCGTGAGGTCCAGCGGCATAACCGGACTCTCCGTCAGCCCGTTTCGCAGGCATTCATGTACATGACGCGCCTGAAACTGATAGCCCCAGCCGGGTTCCCGGTGGAAAGCAATTGTTTTTTTAGTATCCATGCGGCCGGGAAAAAAGTCTATGGACGTTGATGGCTCGTAAAATCGATTGTGCAGCCGTAACCGTCCCTGATCACCGGCTATATCGGCCTCTGTGGCCAGGTCCGACCGAAACGTAGACAACATCTGCGCCAGTGCCCCATTCCGGTAGCGGAACTGGATGGCCAGCTGCTCATCAACGCCGGTTTCCGAAGGGGTCATCACCGCCTGAATCTCATCGGGCCATCCCAGCACAGAATGTACCATGAATACATTGTAAATGCCGATGTCCAGCAGCGTACCTCCACCCAGCGCGGGATCAAAAAGCCGCTGCGGTACCGGCTCCATCGGCCGGAAACCAAAATTGACCTGCATAGAACGGATGGTCCCGAGCCGGCCTTCTTTCAGCCACTCCATCACGAGCTGGTAATGCGGCAGAAACCGCGTCCACAGGGCTTCCATCAGAAACAGCTTTTTTTCTCTGGCCAGCCGGATCATATCGGCAGCCTGCCCGGCATGGATGGCAAACGCCTTCTCGCAAAGAACTGCCTTGTTATGCTGCAGACAAAGCAGGGTATGCTCGTGATGATGGGAATGGGGCGAAGCAATATATACGATATCAACCTCCGGATCAGCTACCAGTGCCTCATACGAGCCATGGGCTTTGCGAAACCCATTTTCGCGGGCAAAAGCCTCCGCTTTGTCAAGAGAGCGGGAGCCAACCGCCATCAGCTCCGCATCGGGGAGGAGCAACAGATCGGCCACAAATTTTCCGGCAATCCGACCACAGCCCAGAATGCCCCAGCGAATCTTTTTCATACCCGCTAAGGTAAGGGCTGGAGGGTAAAAGTTATCCACATGGATTTATTTCCTGATTTTGAATGATTTAAGTACATTTGGCACGCTTATTGAAACCATTTATCCACATGTTAAAGCCGTTCCTCCTTCTGCTCAGCCTTTGTCTGGCTGCCACCTCTCCCTGTTTGTCGCAGACAAACCCGCTCCTGAATCGCTGGACAACCGGTGCCAACATCCTGTATCTGGGCATCGATAATGAACTCCGTGCAGCGGTAGGAATGAACAAGATCCTGTCGGCCCGCTCCTCCGGTGCGGCCATTGAAGTAAACGATGATTCCGCTTCTCTGACCGTGCGCCCTTCAGCTTTTGGCCCGGTAACGCTGCTGATCCGCACGGAAACCGATTCGCTCTCGGTTACGTATCAGTCGGACTTCCTTCCGGTACCGCAGATCGGACTGGAGGCAGTGGGGTTCAACATTGGTTTTTTATCGTGCGAACAACTGGCTATGGCCCGGGGACTGCAACTCAGAGGGCATCGCACTGAAACAGGGAAGATCTATGAAAACTGCCGGCTTTCCTGCTTTGAACTCCAGATCGGTGAGCAACAATATACCGGGGAAGGTCCTGTTTTTTCCGAAGCCATCCGGCAGGCACTGCAGGCGCTGAAACCCGGTCAAAAAATCATCATCCGCTCGCTCTATCTTGAACCGCTGGAAGGCGGCAGACCCCTGCGACTGGAACCGGGGAGAGTGATTGTAGTAACCGATTAATGCTATCTTCAGTCCATGATGCTGCGTACCATCACGCCCGATGAACTCTTGACTATTTCATTCAGGGGCGAAGAACTGGAATGTCTGAAGTTTGAGAAAATTGATTTCGACGGAATGGATCTTTCCGGTTCCGTTTTTATCGAGTGCACCTTCGATCAGTGTAACCTGAGCAATGTGAGCCTTTCCAGGGTATCTTTCCGCGAATGCCTGTTCGAGTCCTGTAAACTTACCGGCTGCCGTTTCGACGACTGCCAGCCTTTTCTACAGCCTCCTGTTTTCAACAACTGTGATCTCCGGCTGGCTTCGTTTACCTCCTGTAAACTCACCGGTATCCGGTTTGAGCAGTGCCAGTTAAAGGAGGCCGATTTTACCGGAGCTGTGCTGCAGCAGGCGGTTTTCAGCGGGTGCGACCTTTCCGGTGCGGTTTTTGAGCAGACAGACCTCCGAAAAGCTGACCTGCAGTCTTCCTTCGGATTTACCATAGACCCGGAACGGAACAATGTCCGGAATGCCATCGTTTCCAATGAGAACCTGGCTGGTTTTCTGGCCAAATACGGACTAAAGATCCGCTGATCAGTAGGCCTTCCAGGCTGATTTCTTCCGTTTTTCGGTTTCCCACGCTTGGTATTTGGATTTTTTGTGCATAAAAGATCGGGATGAAATCGCTTCAAACCGAAATCCAATCGCTATTTTACGCCCCCTATCCAATTTTCCAGGGGAAACGTCATTTAAATTACCAGTTGTGCGATTAAAAAGTTTGGAAATCAAGGGGTTCAAGAGTTTTGCAGACAAAACGATCATCAACTTTGATGAGGGGATCACCGGCATCATTGGCCCCAATGGCTGCGGCAAATCCAATATCGTGGATTCGATTCGCTGGGTGATCGGTGAGCATAAAATCAGCAACCTGCGCAGTGAGAACCTGGAAAGCCTGGTATTTAACGGAAGCCGCTCCCGCAGTGCTTCCGGACTCGCTGAAGTAAGCCTTACCTTCGAAAATACCCGTAACCTGCTGCCCACGGAATTCAATACGGTTACCATCACCCGAAAATTCTATAAATCCGGGGAGAGTGAATACCGGCTCAACGATGTACAATGCCGGCTCAAAGACATCCACAATCTGTTCATGGATACCGGCGTCAGTACGGATTCGTATGCCATCATCGAACTGGGGATGGTGGATGATATCATCAAAGACAAGGAGAACAGCCGCCGGCGCATGCTCGAACAGGCAGCCGGTATCAGCATCTATAAAACCCGCAAAAAAGAGGCCCGCCAGAAACTGGATGCCACCGAGCAGGATCTGAACCGTATAGAGGACCTGCTGTTCGAGATCAACAACCAGCTCAAACAACTGGAAAACCAGGCAAAAAAGGCGGAGAAATATTACGAGATCAAGAAAGAATACCGCGAGGCCAGCATTGAACTGGCCAAAGCGGCACTTGAGGGTTTCAACGTTACGTATCGGGAGCTTACGCGTCAGCAGGATGAGGAGACCAACCGAAAAGTGGAACTGGAAGCGGTCATCGCTATGCAGGAAGCCGGTCTGGAGCAGGAAAAACTGGCTTTCATTGAAAAAGAACGCGGTCTGCAGGAAATGCAGCAACAGTTCAATGAGCTGCTGAATACAGTAAGAAGCAAAGAATCGGAGAAAAATTTATCGGCACAGCGACTTCAATACCTGAAAGAGCGGGAAACATCCCTGAAACAGTTTCTGGAAAAGGCCGATGGACAGCTCAAAGGGCTGGAAGAAAGCATCGCCTTCACCGGCAACCAGATCGAAGAGGAACAGGATAAAGTGTCTGAACTGGAAGAGCGACTGGATATGCTTCGCGGTGAAGTGGATACAAAGCGTTCTTCCTTTGATGCCAGACGTTCGGCGATAGAAGACCTGCGCCGTACCAACCAGGCATTGCAGCGCCAGCAGTTTGATGCGGAAAAGCAGGTGGCGGTGGCCGACAGCTCCATTCAGAACCTTCAGCGGGTGATGCACCAGCTGACGGAGGAGAAAGATAGCCGGCGGGCACAGATCGATCAGCTGGGTCGGGAAAAAGAGAACCGGGAGCAGGAACTCGCAGAAAAAAAAGTGGACCTCGAGCAACTGCAACAGAGCCATGAACAGACCAAATCCCGCATTCTGGAAACACAGGCGGAACTGGAACAGCTTCGCAGTGTACTGGCCGATGAGAACCGCACGCTCGATGCCCGCCGCAATGAACACGACCTGCTGAAAAGCCTGATCGATTCGATGGAAGGCTATCCGGATAGCGTTAAGTTTCTGCATAAAAATCCAGAATGGAATCACGATGCGCCGATCTTGTCGGACATCCTCTACGTAAAGGAAGAATACCGGGCCGCCCTCGAAAATGTGCTGGAGCCTTACCTGAACTACTACGTGGTCAACAACCTGCGGGAGGGGCTTACAGCTGTTCATCTGCTGGATGCGCATAAAAAAGGCAAGGCGAATTTCTTCCTGCTCGATAAACTGGCTTCTGTTACACCCGCTGAAGCGCAGGTGCTGCCGGGTACGCTGCCTGCTCTCCAGGTAGTGGAATTTGATGCGAAATATGCCGCTCTGGTCCGATATCTGCTGGGCAATGTGGTGATCGCAGAAAACGAGGAAGTATTGGCACAGGCCAGTACATCGGTGGTGATCGAAAAGCACGGAAAATATGTAAAAGGAACGTTTTCACTGACCGGAGGAAGCATCGGTCTGTTTGAAGGAAAGAAGATCGGACGGGCCAAGAATCTGGAGAAACTGCAGGAAGACATCGCCCGGCAGGAAGGCATTGTTAGCGGTATCCGCCAGCAGATCCAGTCGAAACACAACGAAGTCATCGGCTATAACGAACAGCTCAAGGAACAGGCGATTCGCCAGACGCAGGAGCAGATCAACCAGCTGACCAACCAGATGGTGGCCCTGCAAAGTAAAATAGAGAACCTGCAAAGCAGTCAGGAGGCAGGTGCCAACCGGCTGGCTGATCTGGAAGCACAGTTGCAGCAGCATGTCGACAGCATTGCAGATGTTCGGGAACTGCTCGACAAATACAACCTCCAGATGGATGAACTATCCGGCCAGTTACAGTCCATGGAACAGGATTATGCACAGGCGGAGCAGGAATACAATTTCGCACAGGCGGCCTATAACGATGGCAATCTGCAGTTCACCCGTCAGCAGAGCCGGCTCGCAGCATTGAAGCAGGAAAGCGTTTTCAAAAGCAACCAGCTCATCGATCTGCAGCAGCAGATCGCCAGCAGCCAGACCCAGCTGGCAGATGCTTCAGGGCAGATCG
>CANHUD010000104.1 GCA_947463665.1 Sphingobacteriales bacterium | reverse complement strand
GCCGAGGCGGGAGAGTTCAATGGCAGTGGCCAGACCGATTCCCTGGGTACTGCCGCAGACAAGAGCGTATTTTGATACCAATGCTAGATCCATCTGGTAAAATTACGGAAGATATCAACGCGCAGGAATCACCACCCGAGTGCTTTCCAAATAGCATTCATCCATTTGGTATATTCGAGTCCAGAAGGATGAAGACCGTCTGCCGCAACCAGTTCAGGCATAGAGCGGGCATCCCTGCTGGCTTCGGTGATATCGGCATAACGGGTTTGGTAACGGGCACTGATCTCCCGGTTGATCGCATTGAAAGCATCGATTTCGCGGGTTATTTTGGCGCGATCCCGGTCTTTGGCAAACGGCGTGGCGCCCCAGTCGGGAATGCTTACCACCACAACGTTTGACGCTTTTCCACCGGCCTTTTCAATAGCCAGTTTCAGCAGCCATTCAAATTCTTTTGCATATTCTTCAGTGGATCGTCCCCTGTACTGGTTGTTCACGCCGATGAGCAGCGTAACCAGATCATAGGTATTGAGCAGTTGCGTCCGGGCTATCCCCGCCATTAATTCGCCGGTGGTCCAGCCGGTTCGGGCCACCAGCTCCGGAGCATGAACGGGTTTATTTTTTTGCCGCATTTTCTGGACCAGCTGGTATGGGAAATTCTCATACACCGGAACGGATTCCCCGATGGTATAAGAATCTCCCAACGCCAGATAGGTCATGGTTTTCTGCTGTGCCGATGCGTGCATAACAGACAAAAAGGTTAGTATAATGATAAAGATCGCTCTCATCGTCTGCCGCGGCCCATCATATTTCCTTTATACAGCTGGAATTTGGTCGGCATTTCTTTTACCGGCCACATGCCATTGGAAGGATTGATATCGGCGGTGATCTTGTTGGGATCCAGCACGATGGAAGTCACTTCTTTCTGCTTATGGAATACTTTTTTAAAGTTGCTCTCATTGGCCATCCATACACCCACCGGAATCTTTTCCAGTTCTTTAGTACCATCACTGTAGGTCCATTCGATCATGACCGGCATAATCATACCACCTTTATTGGAAAATGACAATTCATACAAGTTGACATCTTTTCCATTTACAGGTTCAGAAGCTTTGGCCCATTTTACAGAATCCAGGGATATATCAACCGGATCGGTACCGAAGAACCATCCTCTCCAGAACCAGTCGAGGTCAAACGCACTTGCATCTTCCATTGTCCGGAAAAGATCCGAAGGCGTTGGATGCTTGAACGCCCAGCGGCGTGCATATTCCCGGAAGGAGAAATCGAACAGTTCTTTACCCATAATGGTTTCACGCAGGAGGTTCAGACCGGTGGCGGCTTTCGCATAGGCATTATTACCCACGCTGGCAAGTGCATCCCCTTTGGTCATGATCGGCTCCAGTTTATCCTTGGGAAGGCTCATATAATCGGTAATGTTCGCGATTGGTCCGCGGCGGGAGGGATAACCGGGTTCGAATTCCTGTTCAGAGAGATACTGACAGAAGGAGTTCAGGCCTTCGTCCATCCACCACCACTGGCGTTCGTCACTGTTCACGATCATTGGGAAGAAGTTGTGCCCAACTTCATGTATGATCACGCTGATAGCGCCATTGCGAAGTGCCTGGGTATAATTTCCGTCTTTATCCGCCCGTCCAAAGTTCATGGCCAGCATGGGATATTCCATACCGATAGCAGCTTCCACGGACTGAGCTACGGGATAGGGATACGGAATGGTATAACGGGAATAGGTTTTGAGGGTATGTTCGGTGGCGCGGGTGGAGTATTTACGGTAGATGGGATAGGCTTCTTTTCCGTAGAAGCTCATGCACATTATTTTTTTGCCTTCGATGTTGGTGGCCTTGGCATCCCACATTAGGCGGCGGGAAGAATTGAAGGCAAAATCGCGCACGTTGTTGGCCTCGAATATCCAGGTCTTTTTACCCTTCTTCTTTGTTTTTGCGTTTTCAATAGCCTCGTTCAGGGTGATCACCTCGATGATGGAGTCCGACATCGTAGCTTTCTGATAGCGCTGCAATTGGGTGGGTGTGAGTACCTGTGCATAATTGCGGCATTCGCCGGTGGAGGCCACCACATGGTCTTCCGGAACAGTGATCTTCACTTTGTAGTTACCGAAAGTCAGGGCGAATTCGGCACCGCCGGTGAACTGAAGGTGCTGCCAGCCCTGAAAATCTGAGTATACTGCCAGTCGGGGAAAGAACTGGGTGATGGAATACAGATTGTTATCGTCCTCTGCAAAATGCTCATAGCCACCGCGATCTCCCTGTGCTTTTTCATTCAGCTTATAATTCCACTTTACGTTGAACGCGAATTTCTGACCGGGCTTCAGTGGAGTCGGCAGATCGATCCGCAGCATGGTCTGGTTCACCACGTACGGAAGTGCTTTACCGGTGAGAACATCGGTCAGCGAGGTGATGTTCACCCCCAGTCCCTCCAGACGGGCATTGTCCAGCATTGCGAGATAATTTTCACTGATCACCGGTGGCAGTCCGCCTGTCTTAGTATTATTGGCTTCGCTTTGTTTGCGGTGAAAGTTCTCGTCTACCTGCAGCCAGATATACTTTAGTACATCCGGGGAATTGTTATAATAAGTAACGGTTTCAACACCGGTGAGTACGTTGTTTATTTCATCCAGTTCAACTGCCATGTCGTAATCGGCCCGCTGCTGCCAGTATTTAGGCCCTGGTGCACCGGAGGCAGTACGGTATTCATTGGGGTCCTGCAGGAGATAATCCAATTGTTCAAACCGGTTTCCGTGGTTACTTCCCGGATTCCGGAGCTGTGCAGTAACCAGCACAGGCAGGGAAAACAGCGTAGCGGCGATGAGTAATTGTTTCATGAACGTTATTAGTGATTAGTGATTAGATGTTAATTGTTATGGAAATCTTTCGATGGCGAGCAGGGTTGCCCTTACAAAGATCAGTGCTGAAACTCCCTGTTCCCACCAGAGTTTCTTTATACCGATTCGGGTGATCACAGCTCCGGCGGTTAACATCAGTGCCACCACCAACAACTGGCCCAGTTCTACGCCAATATTGAAACCCAACAGGGCACTGCCGATACGCTGGCCTTCCGTAAGGCTGAAACGAAGTGTGTTGGCATAGCCCAGTCCGTGTACAAGACCGAAACCAAGGGCGAGGATGTAATGAATCTGAATGGAAAATCGTTCCGATAGCCGTAGCATGTTCACGGCAGCGGTGATGACAATGGTCATGGGGATCACAAACTCTACCACTTCAGCTGGAAGTGGTACCGCACCTGTTACGGAAAGCCAGAGGGTAATGAAATGACCTATGGTAAAAGCGGTTACCAATACCAACACTTCTTTCCAGCGATCCAGTTGAAATACAACAGCCAGGGCTGCGATAAACAATAAATGGTCCAATGCATCCCAACTGATGATATGCGCCCAACCCCATTCAAAAAACAAGGAAAAATCCTGCATATCCGTAAATATCGGACATTTGCTGATAATAAATTTGATTTATGCCGCTGCTATTATACATCATCCTGCTTTTTCATCCTTTTTTCCTGGCAGTTACGGAAGCAGAATACGATGCCCAACAGAAAAGCATCGGTATCTCCTGCAAACTTTTTAACGATGATCTCGAAAATGCCCTAAAAAAGATGTCGGGACAACCGGTAGACATCCTGAACGGAAACAAGGAGCAGAACCAGCGGTTCATCCGTCAGTATTTTGATACACATTTCCGGATGTCTGCACAAAACAAAACGATTCCCTACACCCTTCTGGGCTATGAGCAGGAAAACGATGTTATTTATGTTTTTCTGGAGGCCAAAAATGTACCAGCGCTCCGGCAACTGCAGTTTGACATTCGTTTATTACATGACCAGAGCAGCAGCCAGATCAATCTCATTCATTTCCGGAGGAATGGAAAAAGGGAATCACAGCGACTAACCTTTCCGGATAGCAAAGCTGTTTTTAGCTGGTAGGCTTTTTATGCCGATCAGCTGAAAATCTGCACCACGCTGGTGGATTCCATATTGGCATTGCGCATACTGATGCTGCGTGCGGCGTTGCTTGCAAATTCCAGAAAAGCAGCCTTCGACCCATCATCTCCGGATTCCATAATGGGCACACCGGCATCACCGCCTTCCCGGATACCCTGAACCAGCGGGATTTGTCCGAGAAACGGCAGATCGTACTGTTCTGCAAGGTGTTTTCCGCCCTCTTTACCAAAGATATAGTAGCGATTATTGGGTAATTCAAGCGGTGTAAACCAGGCCATATTTTCTACCAGGCCGATGATCGGCACTTTTATCTGCGCCTGTCCGAACATGGCTATGGCTTTTTTAGCATCTGCCAGGGCCACTTCCTGTGGGGTGGTCACTACAATAGCTCCGGTCACCGGAACTGTCTGCACCAGCGTCAGGTGAATATCTCCTGTTCCCGGAGGCATGTCGATGATCAGGTAGTCCAGCTCTTCCCAGAGCACATCCGATACGAACTGCCGGATGGCACTGCTTGCCATTGGCCCCCTCCATACTACTGCATTTTTCTCATCTACCAGCAATCCGATACTCATCAGCTTGATGCCATATTTTTCTATCGGAACGATCATATCCTTGCCTTCATGATGGGTCATCAGTGGACGCTGGCCCCGCAAACCGAACATAATGGGCACGCTTGGGCCATAGATATCGGCATCCATCAGTCCTACTTTTGCGCCCTCTTTTGCCAGCGCCAGTGCCAGGTTGGCGGAAACTGTCGATTTTCCTACTCCACCCTTCCCGCTGACGACAGCTATAATATTTTTGACTTTAGAGAGGACAGCCTGCGCATCTGCCCGATTGCTGGAAGTATTGGCGGTAAATTTCACCTCCACTTCCAGATCAGCCTGTACATGTTCATGAACCGCGTTTATACAGTCGCGGCGAATCAGTTCTTTCAAAGGGCAGGCAGGTGTGGTCAGTACCACCACAAAACTCACTTGGTTGCCATTGATCTGAATATCCTGAATCATGTTCAGGGTCACCAGATCTTTCTTCAGGTCGGGTTCCTGAACATGGCTCAAAGCCTTCAAAATATCCTGCTGCGTCATATCAAATGATTTGTTAAAGAAATTTTTGGTCTGCAAAGGTAACCAATAGCACCCTTACTTTGTTTATTGTGAACATTGGATGTAAATTGCCTTGCATGAAAAAACGTCTACGCCT
Organism: Sphingobacteriales bacterium; assembly: GCA_947463665.1. Lineage (GTDB taxonomy): Bacteria > Bacteroidota > Bacteroidia > Chitinophagales > Chitinophagaceae > Pollutibacter. The sequence continues at coordinate 2,644 of CANHUD010000104.1, read as the reverse complement.
GCTGCTTTTGGTCTGCTTTCCGTTCTTACCAGGGGCGGTACAGGCTCAGTTTGAAAATTTTCAGGATTCAGTGGTACAGCTTTACGGAGTGGTAATGACGGCCGACAGTCTGCGTGGATTACCCGGCGTGAGTGTGGTGGAGAAGAATAGCGGACGTGGGACCATCACCAATCCGCAGGGCGTTTTCTCTATAGCCGTTTTGAAAGGAGACCGCATCGAATTCACGTTTGTCGGCTATAAACCGAAAACCATCGTCATCCCTAAAGATCTGGCGGGAAACCAGTTCAGTGTGATCCAGCTTATGGTTACAGATACCGTATATCTTCCGGCCACCATCATTAAGCCACGCCCAACCAGAGAACAGTTTGAACGAGATTTCATTGCCACGGCTGTTCCGGATGACGATATAGAAATTGCCCGGAAAAATACGGAAGAAGCCAAACGAAATATACTGGCGAGAAGTCTGCCCTCAGATGGACGGGAAGCTACCAATCTGGGACTCAGACAGGGTGCGCAACGCATGTATTACAGCGGTCAGAATCCGCCTCAGAACATCTTTAACCCGCTGGCCTGGGGAGAATTTGTGAAGGCCTGGAAAAGAGGGGATTATAAGAAGAAGTGATTAGTGATTAGTGATTAGTGATTAATTGGATTAGACAAGTATGCGCTCATGAGGGCAGAACACAACTCGGTGCTAGTATCCCTTTAACTGGTCTGTAAGTTTTTTAACAACATCCGGATATTTAGCTGCCAAGTTTTTATGGGGTATGGAACCTTCAAGATGATCAAACAGGGCAACACCTGTAGTATCTCCATTTTTATCCATATTTATCACTAATCTATATTTTTCATTTCTAATTGTAGTTTCTTGCACCCCAAAAAAATTTCTAGCACTGATAGAGTACTCTTTTATTTTAGTTGACGGATCATTGAGTAGGCGTTTTAAACTCGATCCACTCGATTTAATATGATCTGGAACAGGTAAACCGCAGATATCAGCAAGCGTAGGAAATATATCAACTGTTTCAGCGATGCTATTTGTGGAAACACCTGGTGCATTCATTTTTGGCACTTTCATAATCAAGGGACTTCTAAGCGCAAAATCAAAGCTTGTATGTTTACCCCAAACGCCATAGTCGCCTAAATGCCATCCATGATCGCCCCATAGTACAACAACAGTATTTTTATCCAGTCCCAGCCTTTTTAATTCGGCCATAACTTTTCCTATTTGGGCATCCGTATAACTTACACTTGCGGCATATCCATGTTTGAGAGTCTTAGCCCGGTCGGCAGTAATGGTATAACGTGATGTATCATTAGGCCATTTATAACGCCTGGGCTCCGAACCTTTATCATCCGGTCCGTATAAAAATTCAGGTGTAACGCCCTCAGGAATGTACTTCACTTCTGCATCAGGAATGTCATCCGGATTATACAGATCCCAATATTTCTTTGGTGCGTTGAAAGGCATATGTGGCTTATAAAAGCCAACGGCTAAAAAAAAGCTGGTATCTTTCAATTGTCGAAGCTGCTTTATCGCTTCCTCGGCATTCAATCCATCCGGATAACCGTTATCCTCCACATCAGCCGCTTCAAATGGATAGTGATTGTATGTATCGTTGCCCCGACCATACCCATATTTCTTTGCATTGCCCCCCGAATATGCAAAAAAAGCTCTCCATGGATCTCTCCATTCACCTACAGGAGCATAGGCTTTATTCCAGGCAAAAGGCACCTCATGAATTTTTTGGAGAGAATCCATAACACCGCCTGGCTCATGGCTGACCTTTCCAATACAAACCGTCATGTAACCATTTTCTTTAAATAACTGAGGCAACGAAATAATGCTATCAGGTTTAATTGTTGACTCCCTCCAGTTTTTCCAATAGTCTCCACTCAGGGTACGATGTCCGGAAAGCAGTGTATTTCGGGAAGGGCCACAAAGTGCTGTAAAAACAAAATGGTTTGTAAACAGTCTGCCCTCTGAAGCCAGCTTATCGATATGGGGGGTATGCATGTACTTTTTATTAAAACAACCCAGTTCAGGTCGTAAGTCATCCACCGCAATAAATAGCACATTCATCTTCTGATTGCTTACACGCTCAGTTTTTTTATTGGCAGATGTAAAGAACACTATACTTACAAAAACAAAAATGCTATATCTAATTTTCACTTTTAATATGCTTTAAATAACCCATTAATCATAAATACAATACTATACATCAAGGTACAGTTTAAGAAATGAATTTACTTAATTGTGTGAATAGTTAAATCATACTTATTCTTCTCCTCGTTCAATTTAATTTTTAATTCATTTATTACCTGTATATAATCCGGATGATTGATTTGATTATCCATTTCAAATGGATCTTTTTTAAGATTATAAAACTCCCACTCCGCTCGATCGCCCTTGATATAATGTATTAGCTTGTATTGCGCTGTGCGTACCCCTAAAATTTCGGGCACTCCGAATTGATCATAATAATGGTAGTAGAACGATGTACGCCAATTAGTTGGCTGATTTCCTTCTAAAATCGATCTGAAAGATTTGCCGCGCATGGAAGAAGGAATTTTTGCAGAGGCAAAATCCAGTAAAGTAGGGGCAAAATCCAAGGATGAAATAATGTTAGCATTGGTTTTGTTT
>CANHUD010000103.1 GCA_947463665.1 Sphingobacteriales bacterium | reverse complement strand
TCAGATCAAAAGCCCGCAACAAACTGGCCTTCGCCTGCACCCGAAAATGATTATCCAACAGATACGAAGCCTGCACATCCGCTCCATTCAGCTGAGCATCGGTCTGATCAAAAACAAAAGAAGGAAAGGCTCCCCGTATCGTCAGCTGAGGAGGAAAACTGGGCTTCAGATAAATGAAACGATCAATACGCTTATGATAAAGATCAACTTCAAGCATCCATTTTGAATCTTCATATTCTATGGCTGTAGCTAGCCCCCAGGAACGCTCTGTCTGCATGTCCGACCTCCCCGTCTCAATTCTTGCAGCCCCATGATGCAACCCGTCACTGAACAATTCATTCACCTGAGGGGCCCGCCAGGCTGTTGTGCCAGACAATACAAACTTCCAGTTATCCTTACGATAATTCACCCCCAGATTGCCGGAAAAACCATTGAAAAAACGCTCACCATAAGGAGCACCGGGTGCCAGCTCCCTTCCCATACGGGTGTTAAAAGGCACATCATCATTGTCTGTTACCCGTGTCAGATTCCGGTGATCAAAGCGCAAACCTGCTTCCATCACCCAGGAACCAATGGTGTATTTCTCCGCCACAAAAAAACCCAGATTCAGCGATCGATAGTTCGGTATGAAATAGCGGAATCCATATTGGTTCAACTGGTACATGCCGCTGAAACCTACCGAACCTTTGAGTCGCTGCCCGCCAAAATGGTCCAGTACCGCTTCCAGTCCACCAGTACCCAATCCTAACTCTAGCTGCGGAGCCGTCCGGGCCGAACGGATAATATCATATTCTCTTCGCTGGTTGTATTGCCAGGAAGATGTAACCTGAAAACGAGCCGCATCACCTAACTCCCAAAAGGATTTCCACTTCACCAGCTGGTGCATCACCTGCTGATAAGGCCGACCAATGGCATAGCTGAATCCTTCCTCCTGAATATAGGCCGGTGGCTGTCCGGCCGTTATGGCCTGCATCAGATCCGTAACATTCCCAATATGCGCCCCGGAAAAAATACCCAAACGCGTACTGAACAGACTGTAAAACAACTCAGAGCCGGATCGTTCCCCACGTTTTCCAATGGTGGCCGACATATTCATCTCCTCTGCCCCGGAATTCGCCAGCCAGTACCCGGGCGTGCGGGCATTCCCACCCCTGCGTACCGTTCCCTGTAAACGCCAGGCATAGGCAGGCTTACCCGCCGGACTTCCTTCTGCCATGGCCGACAATACGCCCTGCCGGTTGTTGCTGAACACAGCAGTATTCAGTTCGCCATTTATACCCTTCACTCCATAAGGAAGCAACTTGGGCTCCACCAATACTACCCCTCCGATCGCATCCCCGCCATACCGAATGGATGAAGCTCCCTTAATCACCGTTAACCGGTTCGCAATGAACGGATCGATCTCCGGCGCATGCTCACTGCCCCACTGCTGCCCCTCCTGCCGGATCCCGTTGTTCAATATCAATACCCTATTGCTATGCAAGCCGTGTATCACCGGCTTGTAAATGTTATTGCCCGTCTGCAAAGTGGTCACCCCATTCAATGACCGCAACGATTCCCCCAAGGTCAGCCCACGGGTCGCTTCCAGTGCCCGCCCCTTCAGTTCTGCCGAAACAGCCGTAGTGCCGGCACCCGCAGCCGTTCGTACGATGACTTCCCTCAATTGCTCCGCTGCATGCGACAATGCCACATCCCGATGCTGGTCTTCCCGCAAATCAATATGAAACGAATACGGCTGACAACTCACATGAGAAACCACCACCGTGTAACTGCCCGGACAAAGGCCCTTCAACACATACTCCCCCTTCCCATCCGAACGTACCGAACGATTCAACTCCCGGATCGTTACCGTAGCCTCCGATAAGCGCTCACGGGTGTCCAAATCACTCACCACCCCCGACAATTCCAGCACACACTGCGCTGAAACGCCTAAGGAACTAATGAGAACCAGAAAAAAAATGGTGCACGCTCGCATGCACCAAAAGTAGGGAATATTTTAATTTTTGCAACAATATTGCAAAAATCTATGGTTGTAAGAATGCTATAACCGCTCAATAACTCCGGCAATGCCTTGTCCTCCGCCCACACAGGCGGTGATCAGTGCATATTTTCGCTGCAAACGCTTCAGATCACCCAATGCCTGAACGGTCAGCTTGGTACCGGTACAACCTAACGGATGTCCAAGTGCAATAGCCCCTCCGTTAATATTCACTTTCGACGGATCCATTTCCAGCGTCCGGATCACCGCCAGCGCCTGTGCCGCAAATGCTTCATTTAATTCGATCAGATCAATATCGGCAAGAGCCAACCCGGTCTGCTTCAATACTTTGGGCACCGCTTCCACCGGCCCGATACCCATGATGCGGGGATGAACACCCGCCACAGCACAACCTACCAGGCGGCCGATGGGTTGTAAACCCAGTTCATTTACCAAACGCTCGCTCATCACCAACACAAAAGCAGCTCCATCACTGGTTTGCGATGAATTACCTGCCGTTACCGTACCCTTCTGCGCAAATGCAGGCTTAAGCTTTGCCAGTGCTTCATACGTCGTATCCGCTCTTACGCCTTCATCCGTATCCACCGTAAACTGACGAACCTGACGCTTTCCTTTTTCATCCAGATATACTTCTTCCACCTTCACTGGAAGAATCCCCTCCCTGAAATGCCCCTGTTGTATGGCCTGCAGCGCCTTCTGATGAGAAGCCAGCGCAAACGCATCCTGGTCCTCTCTGGAAATGCTGTATTCATTGGCCACAGCCTCTGCCGTCAGTCCCATCCCCAGATAAAAATCCGGCTCCTCTTTGGCAATCGAATATGCCGGAACCGTTTTCCAGCCCGCACTCGGAACCATACTCATGCTCTCGGTGCCTCCGGCAATAATACAATCCGCCATCCCCATCCGTATCTTGGCCGTAGCAATCGCAATGGTCTCCAGTCCCGATGCACAATACCGGTTCACCGTCATCCCCGGCGCATGAATCCCTACCGCTCTGGAGGCAATGATCCGCCCCACCTGCAAGCCCTGCTCCGCCTCCGGAACCGCATTCCCCACAATCACATCATCCACCCGCGCCCTGTCAAGCTGCGGCACACCGGCCAGCAACCCCTGAATCACCTCAATGGCCAGATCATCCGGTCTCGTGAACCGGAATCCACCCCGCTTCGCTTTCGCAACGGCAGTCCTATAGCCTGCCACGATATACGCTTCCTGCATAATCAACCGTTTTTTCTTCCCTTAAAGATACAGATTTTCTAATTTAGTTGCAGAAACAACCAGTTTTTTCGAAGTATCTTAGCACCATGTATCAGTTGCTCCGAAATTTTCTCTTTCGATTCGATGCAGAAAAGGCACATTATTGGTCGATGAACGGGCTGCGGTTCCTTTGCAGCATACCGGGAATCCGACAACTCCTCACGCATTTCTTCCAACCGGCCGAAAAACCGGTGCAGCTCTTCGGTTGCACCTTCCGCAACCCGGTGGGACTGGCTGCGGGATTCGATAAAAACGCAGCCTATCTTCGGGAACTGGATGTGCTGGGCTTCGGACATGTGGAAATCGGTACGGTTACCCCACTCCCACAGGAGGGGAACACAAAGCCTAGGCTATTCCGCCTGCCGGCAGATAAGGCCATCATCAACCGAATGGGATTCAACAACGATGGCATGGGAACCATCAAAAACCGGCTGGCTCAATGGCGCAGAGAAAATCCCACATCCCAACTGATCATCGGTGGAAATATCGGCAAAAATAAAAACACGCCAAATGAAGAGGCCTGGACCGATTATGTAAAATGCTTTGATACCCTACACCCTTTCGTCGATTACATCATCGTGAATGTAAGCTCTCCCAATACCCCCGGCCTCCGGGAACTGCAGGATAAAGACGCACTCCTAAAAATTTTCACGGAACTCCAACAGCGAAATAATACCCTCTCCAAACCATTGCCTCTCCTGCTCAAAATCGCACCAGACCTGAATAGCAGCCAACTGGATGATATCTGTTCGCTGGCACTGGACCTGAAACTCGACGGACTCATCGCCACCAATACAACCCTTTCCCGCGAAAACCTGTCTATGGTATCTGCACACCGCGCACAGGAAATTGGAGCCGGTGGCCTGAGTGGCAGACCGCTCACCTCCAAATCCAGTAAAGTACTAACCTATCTGCATCATAAAACCGGTGGAAACATAAACCTGATCGGCTCAGGTGGCATTTTCACCGCAACCGATGCCCGGGAAAAAATCAGGGCCGGCGCTACACTCGTGCAGGTATGGACAGGATTTATCTATGAAGGACCGATGATCGTCAAACGAATTTGTAAAAACTTGTAGAATAGAAACCGATACAATAAAATGGAACATTTACTTACTGCAGATGCCCTTATCAGTCTGATCACCCTCGCTACCCTCGAGATTGTACTCGGGATCGACAACGTGATCTTCGTATCCATCCTCATGGGAAGATTGGATGAAAAACAAAAACTCAAAGCACGCCGCCTCTGGATGATCCTCGGTATCTCCGTACGGATCGCCCTGCTGATGGCTCTTGGCTGGCTCGTGGAAAACGGAAACAAGGAATTATTCGGGCTCGACATCGCCGATACGCATGTAGGGTTCAACCTCCGCAATGTGATTATGTTCGTAGGGGGTCTTTTCCTGCTCTATAAAACTGTAAAAGAAATTCACAACAAACTCGAAGGAGATGAACACCCCGGTGATATCAAAACCGCTGCCTCTGCCTTCGGTGCCATCGTCGGACAAATCGTTCTGATCGATATGGTGTTCTCGTTCGACAGCATCATCACCGCTGTAGGAATGGCACGGCATGTGGAAATCATGATCATCGCCGTGATCATCGCTATGATCATCATGTTCCTGTTCTCCGACCGAATTTCAGCGTTCATCCATAAACACCCGACACTGAAAATGCTGGCCCTCTCCTTCCTGCTGATGGTAGGTTTCAGCCTGTTCTTTGAAGGACTGGAACCGGTACATGGCAGTCACATCCAAAAAGGTTATATCTATTTTGCCATGGTATTCTCCTTTGCAGTGGAATTGCTGAACATGCGGATGCTCAGAAAACAAAAAGCACGAAAGCCGGTAGAACTCCGCGAACCGGTGCTTCCGGAAAATCTATAAAGAATGGCCCGCTCCCAAGGCGGGCTTTTTTATTTTTGGGACCGATGGGTGAGCAATACGGCAGCCGTGATCCCGGCGGTCTCGGTTCGTAAACGGGTATCCCCCAATGAAACCGCACGATATCCGGAACCCAACGCCTGCGCCACTTCCGCATCAGTGAAGTCTCCTTCCGGTCCGATCAGTACCAGTGCAGATCCTGTCCATCCCAAAAATGGAAGCGGTTCTTTTTCACCAGGTATACAATGGGCCACGAATAAGCTGGAGGCCTTCGCGGAACGAATAAATGCATCAAAAGCAACCGGTTCCGTCAGTTCCGTTACCCAACTCTGGCGGCTCTGTAACATGGCACTCACCAGAATATTCTGCCAACGCTCGCCACGAAAATGCTGGCGTTCCGTACGGGAACAGATCAGTGGCACTACACGTCTGATTCCCAGTTCTGCAGCCTTTTCCAGAAACCATTCAAACCTTGCCGCATTCTTTAAAGGGGAAATAGCAATGATCACCTCATTACCAGGCAAAGGATCCTGCATCTGCCCGACAATGCCAACAGTACACGTTTTTTTTCCGGCAGAAACGATCTCAGCTTCTGCCCGCAGGCCCTTTCCATTCGTGAGTACCAGCCGGTCTCCGGTTTTCATCCGCAACACCTGTACTGCATGACGGGCAGTCTCCTCATCCAGCGACAACTGGTGGTCGCCCCATCTCATCTCCGGTGCATGAAACATCGGTTCACTCATGATCAGAATGGTCTGTCGTCATCATCATTAAAAGGAACATCGTTCATCTTACTGCCTTTCTGGATGTACAGCTTCGGACCGGCCTCATCACCGCCCATCGGGCTCCAGCCGGGACCGGGTGTCATCGGTGGGCCACCACCTCCATCTACAGACCCATCGTCCATAAATTTCTGAATATGCAGCAACGCCCGCAACTTGATCGTTTCCAGCGAACCGTTCCGGTGCTTGGCAATCCGTATATGCGTCTCCCCCTTCGTACTCTCCCCAAACTCATTCGCATTCATCTCATAATACTCCGGCCGGTAAATAAACATGACCATATCAGCATCCTGCTCAATCGCACCGGATTCCCGAAGGTCACTCAGCTGCGGCATCTTGTTGCCCTCCTTCCGCTTCTCCACTTCCCGGCTTAACTGCGATAGCGCAATCACCGGTATGTCCAGCTCCTTGGCCAGCTGCTTCAGGTTCCGGGAGATCGTACTGATTTCCTGCTCCCGGTTGGAGTTGCGGCCTTCCCCGCCTCCGCTCATCAGCTGCAGGTAATCGATCAGTACGAGCCCCACCCCGTGTTTCTGCACCAGCCGCCGGCACTTGGCCCTCAATTCAAAAATATTCAAAGCGGCAGAATCATCTATATAAATAGGAGCCGTTGACAATGGCTGAATACCTTTCTTGTACAACTGCTGCATCTCATGGTCTTCCATCTTACCCCGGGAAATCTTCTCCAGCCAGATCTCGCTCTCCGCTGATAAGATACGGGCTACCAGCTGTGCAGAACTCATCTCCAGACTGAATACCGCCACAGCCGTGGGTTTGGTAGGATGCAAGGCGGCATTGCGCGCCAGATTCAGGGCAAAGGCAGTCTTACCCACCGCAGGACGGGCAGCCAGGATCACCAGATCGGATTTCTGCCAGCCGTACGTAACCTTATCCAGCGACGGAAAGCCGCTGGGCACACCCGTGATCTCTTCCTGCCGGTTCCGCATATCCTCGATGCGCTGGATCGTTTTCACCAATACCTTGTCAATGGAGTCAAAATTCTTCTTCAGGTGATTGTTGGTGATATCAAACAATTTCGCCTCCGCATCATCCAGGAGATCAAAAACATCGGTACTGTCTTCATACGCCTGACCGATGATCTCCCCACTGATACGAATCAGCTCCCGCTGAATGAATTTCTGCAAAATGATCCGGCAATGTGTCTCAATATTGGCTGCCGATACTACGAAATTCGTAAGCTTGGTCAGATAATACGGTCCACCCACAATCTCCAGCTCACCGGTAGATTTTAATTCCTCTACCACCGTAAGCAGATCAATCGGACTGTTCTTCCCCGCTAAGGAGATCATCGCTTTGAAGATCCGCTGGTTCGCATCTACATAAAAACATTCAGACTTCAACTGCTCCACCACCACATCAAAGGCTGCCTTCTCCAGCATCACGGCACCCAGCACTGCTTCTTCCAGCTCCCTCGATTGCGGAGGAATCTTTCCAAATACCATTGTGCTCAGGTCTTTCACCTGAGGCCGTCTGTTCTTGCGGTCGCGGTCTCTGTTTACATTCGTAACGTCCATTGCAGGCAGGGGTTTAGGTCGGCTTCCTTTCAAACAGAAATATTTAGCCGGACGACGAAATTACCACCGTTAAGCGGGCTAAAAAAATTACAGGAACTTTAATTTCTGAATGCTCATCCACAGGGTTATCCCCGAAAAATATAGGGTTATACACGTGTATTCACAGGATATCCACCTTTGCTCAATCCCGCATTTGGTTATCTTTGCCTGAGTCAAACCCATGGCATCTTATGACGATCTCTTATAAATGGCTTCTGGAATACCTCCCGCTTTCTCTTGAACCGGAACAAATCGCTACCATCCTCAACTCCATCGGCATGGAAGTGGAAAAGATGGAACCATATGAAGAAGTAAAAGGCGGATTGACCGGCCTGGTACTCGGCGAAGTACTGAGTGTGGAGAAACATCCGAATGCCGATAAACTCTCCCTCACCAAAGTGAACATCGGAACCGGAGAACCGCTGTCGATCGTCTGCGGGGCACCCAATGTAGCGGC
>CANHUD010000102.1 GCA_947463665.1 Sphingobacteriales bacterium | reverse complement strand
GGAACGTATTGCTGAATAAAGGACAGACTATTATAGGCCCCATTTACAGCCAGTACCAGTTCATCGGCTGTTTTGTAATATGTACTGCTATTGGGTGAATCTTCCGGGAATCGGTCTAGGTACGCCTTATTACAGGATGCCAGGCATCCGATCAAAAGAAAAGCGATTATATAGGGATGTATCTTTTTCATACTCTGGTGATTTTTAAAATTATTTGAGACTTACACGTACACCGGCCACATAGGAAGCCACCTGGGGATAAAAACTGGGAGCGCCCAGAGGTGCTTCGGGATCGTATCCGGGGATGTTATCCCATGAGAAGACGTTTTGACCGCTCACATAGATCTTGAACATGGAGAACGGTGTTTTGGTCAGTACCGATGTAGGGAATGTATAGCCGATAGCCACGGTTTTGAGCTTCAGATAGGAAGCGTCTTCCAGCCAGTAACTGGAGGTCTGCTGGTTGTTTTGTTGGGCGATGAAGAAGCGGGGATAGGTAGCCCGCAGGTTTTCTTCCGGAGTTTTGGTGGTACTCCATCTTCCTACGTGAATATCGCGTACACTACCCGCATTGTGAAAGGCCCATGCAGCGTCCTGATTCTGATATCCGTTCATCTTACCTACTCCCTGGAAGAACAGCGTAACATCGAAACCATGATATTCAAAGAACAGATTCGTGCTGTACGTGTATCGGGGGATACGGCTGCCAATGATGACCCTGTCGAGGTTGTTAATCACCCCATCTTTGTTCTGGTCGATGTATTTGATATCACCCGGACGAACATTTCCGAATTGTGTGGGATGTCCGATGATTTCTTCCTGCGTCTGAAACAAACCGGCGGCCTGGAGACCGAACAAAGATCCCATCTCCTGCCCTACCTGAGTGATCTGAAAACCAGAGATGAACGGTCCTGTACCGGCAAGGTCTACCACCCGGTTACGAACATCAGAGAGTACTCCGGTGATGCCATAGTTGAATTTTTTGCCGATGCGATCATTGTATCGAACCTGCAGGTCCCATCCCTTATTCTCTACGATTCCGGCATTCTGAACGGCCGGGCTCAGACCAACGATCTGGGGTACGGGCAATGTCAGCAGGATATCGTCTGTATTCTTAATGTAGTAATCGAATTCCAGATTCAGTTTATTACCGAAGAAACCCGCATCCAGACCGAAGTTCAGAATCTTTGTAGATTCCCAGGTGATCTCTCTGTTGGCGGCTACGGTTTGAGCGGCTGCACTCAGGATGTTGTTATTGAAAACGCCCTGGCTGAGTGTGAGCGAAGCGATGTAGGGATAGTTACCGATGTTCTGGTTCCCGAGCGCTCCCCAGGAGGCGCGCAGTTTCAGGAGACTGACCGGACGGATATTTTCCATGAATTTTTCTTTGGACACAATCCAGCCTGCGGAGAAGGAAGGAAAGAATCCGTAGCGACGGAAATCTGCTGCAAAGCGGGAGGAGCCATCGTAGCGGCTATTCATTTCCAGCAGGTATTTATCGCTGGCCACGAGGTTAACGCGACCGTAATAGGAACGGAGTGCCCATGCATTTCCGTATCCGCCCAGATTCTGGTTAAGAACCGGATAGGAATTCAGCTGAACGAGGTCAGGGAAAAGCGTCAGTTCCCTGTATGCATTGAACCCCTGACTGCGGCTATCTGTTTGTTCAGCACCGATGAGCGTGTTCAATTCCAGCCATTTGAATGTTTTGGAATAGTTTGCCTGAACGCGCATATAATTGGTCAGGTTGTTATTGGTGGAATTCGACAGCGAAGTACGATTGGGGCTGCTTATAAAGAGCGCCTTGGTATCGAAATTGAAATAATCGATTCTTCGCTGGTTATTTACACTGTAATCCGTGTAGTATTTAGGGGCAAAATTGAAATTGATGTTCAGGCCTTTTATCGGCGTATAGTTTGCCTGAAGGTTCAGGAGAACCTGATTTGAGTTGGTAGCATTGACACCGGATGCTCTGGCCCATGCCAGAGGATTGGCTCCTTCCCATCCGGGACCCCAGCTGCCATCCGAGTAGAGTGCCGCAAAGATGGGCGGAACCCTATAGACCTGATTGAACAGGGAAGCATATCCCACACTGGGTGCTTTTGTATCCTCTCTTCTGAGGTTTGCATCAAACTGGAAGTTCAGCTTTTCGGAGGCTTTATAATCGGCGTTTAGGCGAAGACTGTAGCGCTTGAAACCTGAGTTGTCAACGATACCATTCTGATCCATGTAGTTCAGGGCCGCCAGTAACTTGATGCGGTCTGTTCCTCCATTCAGGGTGACGTTATGCTGCTGCTGCAACCCGTTCGTGAAGGTAGCCTTCTGCCAGTCGGTATTAGGAAAACGATCCGGATCCTTGGCATGGTTGGCCATGTAGTTGTTGATGTGATCATCTGTAAAGCGGGGAGCAGCACCTTCATTCATGAGCGCTTCATTCGAAAACTTCATAAAATCAGCCCCATTCAGGTAGTTAGGCCTGTCTACCGGCGTCTGGAAACCATAGAATGCGTCGTAATCTACCTTCATCCGGCCTGATTTACCGCGCTTGGAGGTGATGAGAATAACACCACCCGCTGCACGGGAACCGTAAATCGAAGCAGAGGCTGCATCTTTCAGAACGGAAATGGTTTCAATGTTGTTAGGATCGACGTCACCGAAAGCAGCTACCACACCGTCGATCAACACCAGCGGCTCATTGTTTCCGAGGGTACCGAGACCACGGATGCGGATCTGCGCTTCCGAACCCGGAACGCCATTAAACTGGGTAACCGTTACACCCGGCAGCGTTCCCTGCAGGGCCACGGTTGTATTGTATACGGGACGCTTCACCAGCTCACTTCCGCTCAGAACTGAAACAGCACCGGTAAGATTAACTTTTTTCTGCCTGCTGTAACCCACAACCACCACCTGTTCCATTTCCGCATTTTCCTGTTCCAGCGTAAGCGTGATGCCGGAAGTGGCCGGAACGGTCTTGCTCTTATACCCTACTGCCGTGAATGTAAGACGATCACTCGCAGATGCCGCGATGCTGAAAGTACCATCTGCAGCTGTAACGGATGAAACCGTAGAACCCTCAACGGTAATGGTTACCCCTTCTAAGGGCTTTGCATCAGCCGATTGCACTTTGCCGCTTATCTTCTGGCCCTGTGCATACACATGTAGACTGAACAGGTGTACGCATATCGTACACATGAACATCCAAAACAATTTACGTTTTTTCATATAGCAGTTGTTATAGCGTTGAAAATAGAATATATCAAATTTGTTTAGTCTGCCCCTATTAACATATCCACGAGATTATCTATCGAAATCGTTACCGCAAACGTTTTAGAGAGATATAATTTCATATAAACAATCCTTTATGTGCAGGTAAACTAATTTTACCTTTATTACATAAAATACCCGTAAATACTGGATTTTAACGGAATGAAACTCCGTAATCGAGTATGCAGAAAAAAGATTAGCGGGAGATTAATTCAGAAAAGGTCTATATGAAAGATATTCCGAGAAGCGTTCAATTTGAATTTTGTCAGATGATAAACTATATTAACTTCACAGCTGAAATCAATCATCATGAAAGCTTCCCTCCTCGTAGACGCGCCTATTCTGGATAAGAGACAGATCTGGATCAAGAAGGTGGAGAAACCACATTTTGATCATGAGTTTCATTTTCATAAAACGCTGGAATTGCTTTGGATTGCGGAGGGAAGCGGCAGTATGATCATTGGCGACCATGTAGGAAAATTTGAAAAAGACGATCTCTATCTGATGGGCAGTGGTCTCCCCCATATTTTTCGTTGTGCGAAAGAGTATTATTCTCCTAAATCAACATTAAAAACCATTGCCATTTCCATTTACTTCACAGATGATTTTCTGTTGAACTCCTGTGATGATCCGGCTTATCTGACACATGTAAAAAAGCTGCTAAACCGCTCTGAACGAGGGGTTCGTATAGTGGGGCATACGAAAAAACAAATGATCGATGCCTTCCGGAGATTGGTGGAACAGGAAGGTCTTGGTCAGCTGGGTAGTTTTTTTTCGCTGATTCAACAGGCCCAGCAAACCGAAGAAGTGCTTTATCTGGCTTCCTCTGTATATAAAATCAAACCGCCCAAAGCAGAGATGGATCGTTTTGTGGAGGTTTATGATCATATTCTGAAGAACTATCAAAAAACGATTACGCTCTCCAAAGTGGCTTCCATCTGCTGCATGTCAGAAAATGCATTCTGCCGTTTTTTCAAATCCAAGACGCAGAAAACACTCACCCAGTTTGTGAATGAAATACGCATCAGTCATGCCTGTGCGCTTCTGCAACAAAAAGAGCAGTCGATCAAAAACGTATACCGGCAATGCGGTTACAACAATCCGGTGTTTTTCCACCGTGCTTTTAAACGCATCACCGGTACCACGCCTAAACAATACCAGAGCACCTGTTTACAACTGGACGATCAATAGTAGCTGAGTTCAGTAGTAAGAACGCCTGTATTTTTAGCTACAAACCGAATCCATTTCCCCTGTGTAGAAACAGGGATCTGATAAGTAATGGCTGCACCAGCCTTCACTTCCTGCTCCTTCGCATCAAACCATTCTCCCGTACCCAGCGGATCCACCTGCATCATAACCTTCATCATACTACTACCATGATTGGTTACAACCAGCGTCCGCTGGCTGTAGCCGCCAAACAAATACGGATCGGATACATCTCCTGCGGTAACCGCCTGCTTAGTCCAGGGGCCTCCTTTACCTTTCGGCTTACCCAGTTGCCATAATTCATCTACAGTGCCGGTCCAAACGGCCAGCTTACCATCTTCAGATTTCTGTATCCGGCTATTGGCAGCTCCGGTAAGCGGATCTGCTCCGGAAATAACCAGCATGCCACGGTAAGAGGCAAAATCATGCTGCAGCATCCGGTGAGATGAAATCGGTTTAATCTTTGCATACCCATCTGCATTATCTGCCGGCAGTTCGTAAAACGTTCCACCCAGATGAAGCAAATCCCTTTCGGTTACTACTTCCCTTACCAGACGCATTTTTTGTTCCTGCATCAGCGATGTATAGACTGCCGGGCCCAATGGCAGCCGCCAGCGGCGACCTTTGGGGTCGATGATGAGGTAGGATTGTCCATCGGATTTTATCATAGGAACCGGTATGGATACCGTTTGCTGCATCCATTTTTGCATTTCCGGATTTTGCACGGAACGGATGCGCAAGGTGCTGTCCATCTCATAATACTGACCGTTATCACTCAGCAGACCGAGTGTTCGATTTTCAGCCAGGGCATACATCACAGCGCCTGCAGGGCGTTTTTGGGTTGCATCGGCAAAACCCTGAAAAAAAGTGCCGGGAGATTGTTGTTTGTTTTTGTCATCTGTGTACACCAGTGAAAAAGAAAGTACGGATGATCGATTGCTCTTTACCCGAATCCATTCGGCTTTTTCAGCAGAAGTGAAGGGTACAGAAAAAGAAGCCCCTGGCTGAACCAGCATTTTTCGTCCGGCGGTCCATTTACCCGCTCCTGTTATATCCGTTTCTACCGAAACTGTTACGGTTGCAGTCCCGTGGTTTTTAACCCATGCAGTACGATGGGTCCATCCGGAAAACAGAAAGGGTTCTGAGGGTTGGCCGGCTTTGACGGAATCTTTTAACCAGATCGCGCCATACGCATCGATCGGGGCATTTTTATCGGGCATGGAAAGATCGGTGAACCAGAGGTTGGACTGCGATTGTCCGGCCCCGGGAATGCCGGCTTTATCCGGACGATTGCTCAGGAATTCGCTTTTCGTGGCATCGTCGCACCCCATAACCAGCTGATCGTTCCAGCGTTCTACATCTCCGATGATCTTGAGGTAGGATGAGCGGGGACGAATCCCTGCAGAGCGTTCGGGTGTAAAGGATTCCGGGAATCTCCAGAACAGTCCATGCAGCGTCATCAGATAATCACTTTTTTGGTTAGTGCCGATGTTCCGGATGCGGGGCCATTCGGTATTCCATCCATGGGCACCATCATATGAATTGGACGCTTTCGGCAACCGGTAGAACTGCCATCCTCCATTATGCCGTACGCCTACCATTGCGGATCGATGATCCCAGCCGGTAGCCCAGATCGGATCGGTAGCGGGAGTAGAATTTCCGTAGATGCCGCCGGGCCCTGTAACTTCTACAAACTGGTTGCGCCGGATCAGTTTCCACTCTTTACCATCCCATTCTGAAAGAGAGCCGGCTTCAATGGAAGGATCTTCTTTTGCTTTTTGTCCGGCCTCCCCATTATTGGAATAGACATATACCCCCTGTCCGGAATAAAATCCTTTTCCATGCACCCCCAGAAGGAGCGGACTTTCATGTGATTTCGCTCCCTCCTTTCGCATCTGGTTGCCATCTTTGAACAGGGTTTTTACTTCCAGCGTGTGCACATCCACTTCATAAAACCCTTCTTCCATGGTGGCATAGAGGATTTTATTGGCCGGATCGGTCAGGCTTCTGGCCATACCGGTAAGGCGTCCGGGCATGGTGGCCGGCTGAATGGTTCGTATCTTCCCTTTCGCATCTATCACATGATACCCGATGAACAACTGGTTGGATTCCCGATGGATCATCCGATTGGCATGGGTACCCCCTACCGATTCCGGTCGAACAGTCCTGCGCATATCCGGGGCGATCTCATACAGAAGATCGGTAGAACCAAACGGCTGGTGCGGCCCGTAGCTGATCGACCATAATTTACCGGCCCATGCTACCACAGCTCCTGTTCCACACTCCCCTTCCCGGTTGAACTGCGCCAGATGCGGATAAATGCCTCCCACCTGCGGATACTGGGCCATAATACCCGATGTAGTTAGTAATAAACCAGACAAAAACCATACAGATATTTTTCTCATGTACAAATGATTTATTAATTCGAAAAAAGTTGAAATTCACTGATACCGGGCATGCCATTGGCTCCATAGACCAGGAGACGAAACTTGCGGGCATGCACAGGGTCTATGGTCTTTTCCCATTTACCCATTTTAGTATCGGAAGCCAGTGTTTTCCATTGGCCATTTACAAAAGCCTGAACCTCAAAATGGGAAAACGAGGAACCGAAAAAAACATACTCTTCCACACGTATGCGGGAGACCGACTCTTCCTTGGCGAGATCTACCTCCAGCCAGCCGCTATCCTGAAACAGCGCAGAGATTTCATTCCCCCGGTAGTTCACATTTGATCCATAGTAGGCATGCAGATTTACATCTGTACGGCGACCGAGTTTCCAGTGTGTAGCGGACTGATCATCCACTACTGCGGATGGATCATGAAGCATCTGGGCCACTGAGCTGCTGGCACGTACAGGTTTGCGATAGGCCAGTGAGCCGGAGGTCGAATGAGGATAGTTGGTTTCTCCGGCAACAGGCGATGAAGTAAACAGTATTTCCACACCTACTACCTCATCTGCCGGTATATCGGCTGAAGGCGTCAGGATCAGGCTGTCGCCCTGCACCTGAAAACCAACAGGCTGACCGTTCATGAAGGTTATTTTCCGGATCGGATGAACCGGTTTGGGTAGTACAAAGGATGCCTTCTTCCGGAAGAAGTACACATATGTTTTGCCCATTCGGGAGGTACTTATGTAATCTTTTGTAGGAGCGAATAGACCGGAAGTAGTTCCATAAATAGAAGATGCGTGTTGGCCTATCCACTGGCCGAGTTCACGGAAGCGTGCCTCAAAATCGGGAGGGATGACGCCCAAACTATCCGGTCCTACATTCAGAAGCAGGTTGCCATTCCCGCCTACACAACGGAGCAGTGTTTCTCTTACTTCTTTCAGCGGCCGGGGGGTATCGTTCCATTTCCATCCCCACTGGTGACCGAGATTGGTGCAGGTTTCCCAGGGTATATAGCTCAGGCCGGCCACAAACTCTTCGGGTGTGGCATAATCACTGTTGGGGCCGATGTATCCATGCGATTCATCGGTGTGAATCACATCCAGCCGATTGTTTACAATGATGCCGGGTTGAAGC
>CANHUD010000101.1 GCA_947463665.1 Sphingobacteriales bacterium | reverse complement strand
CGAAAATCCGAACTGGCTTCAGCAGCAACGGTATGATAGGTGAACCCACTCATTTTATCGGAGCGATAATAACAAAATAGAAACTACCGCCAGCAGAATACCTATCCTGTTCAGTTTACTGAGGTGTTCCTTAAAAAGATAAAAAGCTACTACGGTACTGAACAGCACAATACCAATATTCACCACAGGCACCACCATCGTGCTCTGCCCGGTAAAACGATCCAGTGCCATCATAAGCGTCTGTATCGAAAAATAATTGGGAATGCCGATGCCAATACCTGCCAGCAATGCCCGGATATCCGGTTTTTCCTTTTTCGACAGAACCAAAATGGCGAGCAGAAGCAGGCCGATCGTTCCGGCAGTATGAAAGGCAAGGATCAGAAAATCGTCTTTATTGCCATCATCCAGAAAACGACGTTCCGTATGCATGATCAGTGTATCCAGCATCCCGGAACCAATGAATAAACCTGCCGGAATCAGCCACAACATCCATCCGGAAACTTTTTCTGTAGACGAATTGGACGAATCATCCGGCCAGCAGGTCAGGACCACCGCCAGTAAGGCTAAACCAATGCCTGCATAGTGAAACCAATGGGCCTTGTCCTGATGTACAACAATCGAGAAAAGAAAGGGAATAACCAGTGAAAGTTTATTGGAAACAGACGCGATGGCCACTCCCAGCCGCCGCGTTACAAACGCAATCAGATTGAACAGGGCGATGAACATCGTACCCATCAGTATAGACCAGGGCAGCCAGACATCACCATTTCGGATAGCATCAGCCGGATACGCCCCATTTACCAGCGATCCGGTAACCACACAGGTAAGATAATTGAAAACAATGGCCTGAAAAGAAGATATCTTCCACCGCTGCAGCATCTTGAAGGCCAGCGTCAGATAAGACGATAAAACAATAGTTAAAAAAATCAGTATCATAAAGGTCTGTACCAGTTTATCACATCCGAGCCCAATCGCATTTCATCCACTTTTCTGGCTTCCGGCAGTTCGGGTGCCGACAATCCTCCCGGTGCCAGCATATCCGTATTGGTTATGATCCGGATCTCATCCCAGAATCCTGCATCGATAAATGACTGCAGCAACAGCGAGCCTCCTTCCACAATCACACTCTGCAGCCGTAGCCGATAGAATCCCTGAACGATCTGGTTGATCAGGCCTGAACTTCTCGACACCGGATAAAACAAAATATTTTCCAGCGCTTCATCCCGCATCGTATTGAACACAACAGTAGGCGTTCTGCGATTGAACAACTGAAGGTGTGCCGGCAAACGCAGATCCAGATCAAGCACGGCCCGTACCGGATGTCTGCCACTCCACAACCTCGTAGTCAGTGCCGGATCGTCCAGTAAAGCGGTATTCGTACCTACCAGAATGGCCGCCTCCTCGCTTCTCCATTTGTGTACCATCCGGTTCGATAAATCGCCGGTGATCATCAGGCGGTCATCTCCGGGCCCCGCCATCTTCCCATCGGCCGTTTGAGCCCATTTCAAAATAATATACGGCCGCTCCTCCTCCTGGTAGGTCATGAACCGACGGTTCATTTCCCGGCAGGCATCCTTCTCTATACCCACATCCACACGCACACCTGCATCGCGTAGCTGGCTGATGCCCCGTCCGCTGACTTCCGGAAAAGGATCTTCTGCTCCCACCACCACATGTGGTATGCGCTGCGATATGATCAGCTCGGTACAGGGTGGCGTTTTCCCTTCATGAGCACAGGGTTCAAGTGTTACATAGAGAGTAGAAGCTGGAATCAGTGCCCTGTCTTCCTCCCGTACCGATTTCAGGCAGTTTACCTCCGCATGCGGCTGCCCGTATCCTTCATGCCACCCTTCCCCAATGATCCTGTCCTCATGCACCAGTACGGCCCCAACCATCGGATTGGGTGCCACATAGCCACTACCCAGAAGGGCCAGCTGAATGGCCCGTTGCATATAAGCGGATTCAGAAAGCATGCCGCAAAGCTAGTTTATTTATGTTTGCAGTATGATGCCTTCCGAAGCCACCAGACTCATCCGGGAATCTCTAGGCAACCGATACGATCCCCGAGAAAAATCCGCCATCACAGAATGGCTGATGGAAGACCTTACCGGCCTTTCAAGAATAGACCGGCTTATACGGGAAACGCCCCTGTCAACAGAACAACTGGGAAAACTTCAACAATACGTTGAGAAACTGGGAGCCGACATGCCCGTACAATACATAACCGGCTACGCCTGGTTCAGGGGAGAAAAATTCAGGGTGAATGAAAAGGTGCTGATACCCCGACCGGAAACAGAGGAACTGGTGAACTGGGCACTCGATTTTATTCATCCGGGAATGATCGTTACCGATATTGGTACAGGCTCCGGCTGCATCCCTGTAAGTATAAAAAAGGAATGCGCGGATGTACAGGTCTTCGCTGTAGACATCAGCCAGGAAGCACTGTCGCTCGCTCAGGAAAATGCCCGTCTTTTTAACACAGAAATCAACTGGATCCAACTCAACATTCTGCAGGCATCATCTGTTGAGCCACTACCCGTTTCGGATATTATCATCAGCAATCCGCCCTATATTCCCTTGCGGGATATCGACAGTATGGAACGGCATGTAACAGAGCATGAGCCTCATCTGGCGCTGTTTGTACCGGATGAAGATGCACTCGTTTTTTACAAAGCTATTTTGAAGGTCGCCGAAGAGAAACTTCGTCGGGGAGGACAGATTTTCTTTGAAACGCATCATGCGCTGGCGAAAACCGTAGCAGCACTCAGCTCCTGGCCGGCTGAAATACGTTGCGATGTATTTGGCAAAGAACGAATGGTTCGAATCGAGCGTCCCCTGTAACTGTTATTCTTTTTCAACCGATAACACCGTGCGGGCACCCAGTTCCCTTGCTACCCGCATCACCGCCACTACCTGATCGATCGGCACGGTTTTATCTGCGTTGATCACCACCGTAGGTATCTCCGTTTTTTCCTTTTGGATGACCGGCTGCAGGGCAGCTTTCAGTGAATCCAACGAAACGCGGGTGGTACCTACATAATAGACATTGTTCGCATCGATGGATACTACCACATTCTGTTTGGCCTTCGTATCACTTTTCGATTTGGGCTGCGACAGCTTAATCACGTTCGGATTGGCCAGTGTAGATACAATCAGAAAGAACATCAGCAGGATGAACAGAATATCGTTCAATGCATCCGTAAAGACCTCCGCTTCGCCTCTATGTTTTTTTCGTAGCTGCATCTCAGTGTGTAGGTTCCTGTAAGACGTCCAGAAAATCAGAGGCCGCCACTTCCATTTTGTTCGCAGCCTTATCCACCTGCGCCATCAGGAAACTATAGCCCAGATAGGCTACTAGGCCGATCAGCAGCCCGGTAAGCGAGGTTACGATCTTTACGTACAAGCCGCCTGCGATGGTATTCAATACAAATTCACCGGTGGCGTTGATGTTGAAAAACAACTGCATCAGTCCGGCCAGTGTACCGATAAATCCAAAGATCGGTGCAGCCCTGGCTATCACCGATAAAATATTCAGGTTTCGTTCCAGCTCGTACATCTCCAGCTGAGCCACAGATTCCATGCTGCGCTCAATGGCATCAATAGGTTTACCGATGCGCTGTATGCCTTTGTGAATCATTCGGCCTACAGGGTTATAGGTATTTTTCGCCTGAGATTTTGCAGCTGAAATATTTCCGTTCAATATATGATCACGGATCAGTCCCATGAAATGTTCATCGAGTTGTAAAACTCTCCGGATGGCGATGTAGCGCTCGATAAAGAAAAAGATTGCCGCCACCAGCAATAAGGCCAGTGGAATCATCAGCGGACCGCCCGCCACCAGCACATCCCAAAGATGCATTTCTTTGGGCGCTGCCGCCGGAAGGGAAGCAGCCGATGCGGAATCACCTGTGATAGGAGGAATCTGTAAAAACCAATGCAACATGCCAGAAAAGTTTGCCCAAATGTAACGAGAAAAAAAGTCGCTTGCGTTAAACAAATGCTATAGTTCTGTTCCCTGTTCTTCCCAGATCATGCTCAGATGCACAATGCTTTCCACCGCTTTCTGCATATCCTGAATGCTTACATATTCCAGTTTGGAATGAAAGGCCATTTCACCGGTGAAGAGATTCGGACAGGGCAGTCCCATAAATGAAAGACGGGAACCATCTGTTCCACCGCGTACAGGAAAGGTACGAACTGGCATACCGGCTCTTCGGATGGCTTCCTCCGCAAAAGAAACGATCTGCGGGTGCTGGTCCAGCACGTCTTTCATGTTGCGGTACTGCTCACTGAACGTCCATTCCATCCGGCTACCGGGATAATTTCGGACGGATTGGCCCGCGAGTTCTTTCAGAAGTTCCGCGTACTCCGTCAGTTTACCCGTTTCAAAATCCCGTAATATAAAATCGACCACCGCTTCTTCTGCTGTTCCGGACATCCGTACCGGATGAACAAATCCTTCAATGCCTTCCGTAGCTTCAGGGGAAAGGGCATTGGGCAGGCTGTTCACAAAATCTGCCGCTACCTTCAGGGCATTAACCAGCTTATCTTTCGCATATCCGGGATGAGCACTCACCCCGTAAAAACGAACCTGGGCACCGTCGGCAGAAAAATTCTCATCTTCCAGAGATCCTCTCTCACTGCCATCAAGGGTATAGGCTACATCCGATCCCAGCCTGGCCAGATCGAGCTTGTCTACCCCCCTTCCGATCTCTTCATCCGGGGTAAACAAAATACGAATCTTTCCATGCCTGATACCCGGATGCGTCATCAGGTATTGAACAAGATCCATGATCACCGCCACACCGGCTTTGTCGTCCGCCCCCAGCAGCGTA
Organism: Sphingobacteriales bacterium; assembly: GCA_947463665.1. GTDB lineage: Bacteria > Bacteroidota > Bacteroidia > Chitinophagales > Chitinophagaceae > Pollutibacter. The sequence continues at coordinate 3,328 of CANHUD010000101.1, read as the reverse complement.
GTACCCGATGCGGTTATGATATCATCACCGATGCGGTCAAACAAATACGGATGCTCCTCTGCCTTCAATACCTGTGTGGGATCATCCGGCAGCACAATAGGCTGGCCGGTATAGTGTCGATGAACGATCGGTTTGACGTCCTTCCCGCTGCAATCAGGAGACGTATCCACGTGCGCACAGAAACAGATAACCGGAACGGTTTTGGCTGTATTGGAAGGAATGGTAGCCAGCACATACCCATTGTTGTCGAGTACCGCGTCTTCACAACCCAGTGCCTGCAATTCTTTTACGAGCAGCCGGCTCAGATCCAGTTGCTTCAGGGTACTGGGAAACGAATCACTATGCGGGTCTGATTGGGTATCAATCTGAACATAGCGCAGAAAGCGCTCTTCCACGGAAAAAGGATAGCCAGCAAACATGTCGACAAATTAAATCACACTTCACAAAAAGTGCTGATACAGCCTGAAAATACGGCCGTATCAGCACCTGAAAAATCAGCAGATCTCTACCAATTCTACTTCGAAGATCAGCTCCTTGCCAGCCAGCATATGATTGGCATCCAGCAACACTACTTCTTCCTTCACTTCCATAACCACAACGGGTACGGGCTGTCCATACTGGTTGCGCAACGTGAGCTGCATACCTGCTTCCAGCTTCATATCGGCCGGAATCTGGTTGGTCGGGAATTCAATGATGGCCTCATCATCCCGCTCTCCGTATGCCTCATGTGGAGGTATCTGAATGGTTTTCTTTTCGCCAACGGTCATTCCCTGAACCCCTGCATCAAATCCCTTGATCATCTGACCGGCACCTACGGTGAATTCCAGTGGTTCACGGCCTACAGATGAATCGAATGTTGTTCCATCGGTCAGGGTTCCTGTGTAATGTACGCGCACTACATCGCCTTGTTTTGCTTGCATGATATCGATAATTTGATTGTTTAGCCCTGATCATCCCATCTATTTCTGTGCCCGGTTGCTCCAGGGGGAGTCGCGACGATCAAAACGGCAACAAGGTAACAATTCCCCTGCGTTTATGCCTCTCTTTTTTTCCGATATTTGAAGAATGATAACGTTTCAACGACTGTCCATCTTCGTTTTTTTCCTTTCTGCTCTGGCCTTCACTGCCTGCCATGCACAATCGAAAGGTTCGACCAGTAATAAGGAAATTCTTCCGGGAGCCTATCAGCTGAATCAGTATCTGCCCCTGCTGAAGGGCAAAAAAATCGGCGTTTTCGCCAACCATACGTCGATGGTTGGACAGACGCATCTGGTAGATACGCTCCGGAAACTGGGGGTCAACATCACCGTTATTTTCGGACCGGAACATGGTTTCCGCGGAACCGCAGATGCCGGAGAGAAAGTAGGAAATTATACCGATGCCCAGACCGGCCTCCCGGTAATTTCACTTTACGGCCCCAAACGTCGACCTTCGGCTGAAGATCTCGCCAATGTAGACATCCTTTTATTCGATATTCAGGATGTGGGCGTTCGGTTCTATACCTTCATATCCTCCCTCGAAGAATTCATGGAAGCTGCCTTTGTTCATGAGAAACCCCTGCTGCTGCTGGACCGACCTAACCCAAATGGTTTCTATGTGGACGGACCGGTGCTGGAAAAACCTGCCTACCGTTCGTTCGTTGGCATGCAGCCGGTACCGGTGGTCTATGGAATGACACTGGGCGAATATGCGCAGATGCTCATAGGTGAAAAATGGCTCTCCGCTGAAGCCATCGCCCGTTATCAGGCACCTAAAAAAGATAAAGCACCGGCTGATTTCGATAGATTCATGGTGATCCCCTGTCAGAATTATACCCACTCGTCGCTTTATACCCTGCCTGTGAAGCCCTCCCCCAACCTGCCGGATATGGCCTCTATCTATTGGTATCCGTCGACCTGCTTTTTTGAAGGAACCATCCTGAGTGAAGGCCGGGGCACCAAAACCCCGTTCCAGGTATTTGGTCATCCATCGCTCCCGAAAGAACTCTATTCCTTCACTCCCGTTTCCATGGATGGCGCGAAATCACCCAAACTCAAAGACCAGCTTTGCTATGGCTGGAATTTGAGCGGAACACCAAAGGATGTTTTGAGAAAAATAAATGAAAAACTCCAGCTGTCCTATCTGCTGGAGGCCTACCGACTCTTCCCGGACAAATCGGCTTTTTTTCTGCAACCCAAATCCGGGAAACCCACTGATTATTTTTTCAATAAACTGGCTGGAAACGGTCAGCTGATCGAACAGATCAAGACCGGACAATCAGAAGCCAGTATCCGCGCTTCCTGGGAACCGGCTCTTTCCCAATTCAAAACCATCCGAAAAAAATACCTCCTATACGCTGAATGATGTCAATTGATTACCGTACCCTCCGAATTATTTTTTTAGGCACGCCTGAATTCGCCAGAACCAGCCTGCAGGCACTGGTGGAAGCAGGTTGCCGGATCGTAGGCGTGATTACTGCCCCCGACCGACCGGCAGGAAGAGGAATGAAACTCCAGCAAAGCGCCGTAAAAGAATATGCCCTTTCCCAAAACCTTCCGGTACTACAGCCGGAGAAACTGAAAGATCCGGTTTTTCTGGAATCACTACGCGCCCTCAACGCGGATCTTCAGCTGGTGGTGGCCTTCCGCATGCTCCCGGAAATCGTCTGGAACATGCCCCCCATGGGAACCATCAATCTGCATGGTTCTCTCCTGCCGGATTACAGAGGTGCTGCCCCCATCAACTGGGCACTTATCAATGGTGAAACCGAAACGGGGGTAACCACGTTCAAACTAAAACAGGAGATCGATACAGGAAACATCCTGCTGCAGGAAAAATTCCCGATTGCGGCGGATGAAACCGCAGGAGAGCTGCACGACCGGATGAAAGAAATCGGTGCCGGTCTGTTGGTCAGAACTGTTCAGCAACTCGCGGCCGGTTCACTTACAGAACTTCCGCAACCTGTTTCCGAAGTGCCCAAACATGCCCCGAAAATCTTTACAGAAACCTGTCGGATCAACTGGTTGGCACCCGCACACGCAATTCACAACCTGATACGGGGCCTTTCGCCTTACCCTGGGGCATTCACCCAATTTCAGGAAAAATTATTCAAGATCTACTCCTGCAGCTGGGAAGAAAAAGAACATACGGAGATTCCGGGCAGCTGGACGGTACAAAACGGGAGACTCTCCTTTGCCTGCAGCAATGGCTTTATCTATCCCAAAACCGTACAGCCGGAGGGTAAAAAGAAAATGCAGGTCGAAGATTTCCTGAGAGGCTGGAAAGGACGGGAATCGTGAGCTGTTAATAATCGATTACCACATCATGCTTCCCTTCTGCCAGTTGTAAT
>CANHUD010000100.1 GCA_947463665.1 Sphingobacteriales bacterium | reverse complement strand
CCCGATCGACGGTCGTTACCGTAGACAACTGCAGCACCTCGCCCCTTATTTCTCAGAATATGCGCTGATCCGCTACCGCATCCAGGTGGAAATAGAATATTTCATCGCCCTGGGCGAAAAAAAATTCTTTCCGCTGGAAAGAGTACATCCCCGTCCGCTTAGGGCCCTGTATCTGGAATTTACTCCGGAGAAAGCCGAAGCGATCAAGCAGATCGAGAAAGTTACCAACCACGATGTGAAAGCCGTGGAGTATTACATCAAGCAGGAGCTGGAAGCGCTGAAACTGGATGCGTTCAAAGAGTGGGTGCATTTTGGACTAACCTCACAGGATATTAACAATACCGCTATTCCCATGATGTGGCGCGATGCGCTGGAGCAGGTGTATCTGCCGGGTGTGGCCAATATTATTCTCGAGCTGAAAAAAATGGCGAGGGCCTGGAAAGACATTCCCCTGCTGGCGCGCACGCACGGGCAGCCGGCCTCTCCTACCCGTTTGGGTAAGGAGATCCTGGTATTTGTGGAGCGACTGGAAAACCAGGTGGCATTGATGGAACATATCCCTTATTCCGGCAAGTTCGGCGGGGCCACGGGCAATTTCAATGCACACTATGTGGCCTATCCCGAAACGAACTGGGTACGCTTCGCGAATGATTTCTGCACGAAGAAACTGGGTCTGCAGCGGCAACAGTACACCACACAGATTGAGCACTATGATCATTTTGCTGCGCATTTCGATAACATCCGCCGCATCAACACGATCCTGATTGATTTTTGCAGGGATATCTGGACGTATATCTCCATGGACTATTTCAAACAGAAAACGAAGAAAGGCGAAGTAGGCAGTTCGGCGATGCCCCATAAAGTGAATCCCATTGATTTCGAAAATGCCGAAGGTAATCTGGGCCTGGCCAATGCCATTTTCGAGCATTTGTCGGCCAAGCTGCCCATTTCCCGTTTGCAGCGTGACCTCACAGACTCAACGGTATTGCGCAACATCGGTGTGCCTTTTGCGCACACGATCTTATCGTTCCTTTCTATTGAAAAAGGCATGAGCAAGCTGCTGCTGAATGAGCAGAAGATCCGCGAAGATCTGAACAACAACTGGGCAGTAGTGGCAGAAGCCATTCAAACGGTACTCCGCAGAGAGAACTATCCGCAGCCGTATGAAGCACTGAAGGAACTGACCAGAGGCAAAGAACAGATCACGAAAGAATCCATTCATCAGTTTATTGATGGCCTGCAGATTCCGGTGAGAGTGAAGAAGGAGTTGAAGAGGATAGAACCGGGGAGTTATGTGGGATGTTAGATTTTAGATTTTAGATGTTGGGGGGGTGTGTTAGATTTTAGATATTAGTGGTTAAACTCTATTCTCTAATATCTAATTCACCAGCCCAAGATCTAAAATTGGATGTTAGATTTTAGATATTAGTGGTTAAAATCTATTCTCTAATATCTAATTCACCAACCCAAGATCTAAAATCCAACATCTAAAATCTACTTATTGATTTCTGACGTAAAATGAAACTTAATATCCGGATTGTTATTCATTTCCGTATTCAGGTACCATTCGCTTTGGGCCAGATAGACCAGATGTCCATCTTTATCGGTGACCACATTTGAGGTTTTGAATCGGATAAAATCATCCATTTTCTTCTTATCCGCGCAGGTGATCCAGCAGGCTTTGTAAAACGGCAGGCTGTTGAATTGCACCGATGCTCCGTATTCCTGTAACAGACGATATTGGATCACTTCAAACTGAAGTTCACCCACACAGCCGATGATCTTCCGATTGCCGCCATGCTGGGTAAAGAGCTGGGCAACCCCTTCATCGGTAAGCTGGAGCAGGCCTTTTTCCAGTTGTTTGGTCTTCATCGGATCCTTATTGATCACTTCCTTAAAGATCTCGGGGGAAAACGAAGGAATACCGGTGAAATAAAAATCTTCCCCTTCCGTGAGGGTATCGCCGATCTTGAAATTACCCGTATCGAACAAACCCACCACATCGCCGGGGAAGGCCTCTTCGATCACATCTTTTTCACGGGCCATGAAGCTGTAGGGATTGCTGAAACGAACGTCCTTATCCAGCCGCACATGATGGAAATATTTGTTGCGTTCGAATTTCCCCGAGCATACACGCAGAAACGCGATGCGGTCGCGGTGACGGGGATCCAGATTGGCATGGATCTTGAAAATGAAGCCGCTGAATTTATCTTCATGTACGCTTATTTCCCGCTTGGTGGTTTCCAGATCCCGCGGCGGCGGCGCAATACGGATGAACGTATCGAGCAGTTCCTTCACGCCAAAATTGTTGATGGCACTGCCAAAGAATACGGGAGCTGATTTCCCTTCAAGGTACGGTTGCGGATCAAAATCTCCGTACACACCCTGGATCAGATCCACATCCTCTCTTAACTGGTTAGCATCCTTCTCTCCTACCAGTTCATCGAGCTGCTCATCGTAGAGATCTTCCAGTGGAACGATGTCTTCATCCGTTGCCTTCTGGTTGGGGTTGAAGAGCAGCAGGCTCTTATCGTACAAATTATACACTCCTTTGAAATCCTTACCCATGTTGATGGGCCAGCTCAGCGGGTGCAGGTGGATGTTGAGTTCTTTCTCGATCTCATCGAGCAGATCGAACGGGATCTTTCCGTCGCGGTCGAGCTTGTTGATAAAAACGATCACCGGTGTATCGCGCATGCGGCAGACCTCCATTAGTTTGCGCGTCTGTTCCTCCACCCCTTTTACACTATCGACCACCAGCACCACTGAATCCACGGCGGTGAGCGTACGATAGGTATCTTCCGCAAAGTCTTTGTGACCAGGCGTATCCAGCAGGTTGATGAGCTTGTCTTTGTACTGGAACGACATCACCGAAGTGGCTACGGAGATACCCCGTTGCCGTTCGATCTCCATAAAATCGGAGGTTGCGTGTTTTTTGATCTTATTGCTTTTCACGGCACCCGCCACCTGGATGGCGCCACCGAAGAGCAGGAATTTCTCCGTCAGCGTGGTTTTACCGGCATCCGGGTGCGAAATGATGGCGAAGGTCCTGCGTTTTTGAATCTCACTGTCGTACTTCATGCGGCGGCAAAGGTAAAACATTGGCATTTAATACCGATATTTGAAGAAGCCGTATACGGCCACATCAACCCTGAATAAGCCTATGACGCAACTGGAATTGGAGTCTCCCTACCGGAGAGCGAGAAGAAAACAGGCCCTGCGGGTCAGAATCAGCCATGAGACCCGTGATGTGGCGCTTATTTTACTGGGCGTTTTATCGGCCGGATTTGGCCTGAAAGGTTTTTTACTTCCCAATGGATTTGTGGATGGCGGTGCCACAGGTATTTCCCTGCTGATCAACCAGGTTTCCGGCGTATCGCTTTCCATTTTGCTGGTACTGGTGAACCTGCCCTTTATCATAATGGGATACACCCAGCTGGGGAAAAATTTTGTGACCAAAACGAGTCTTGCCATCGGCATGCTGGCCCTGGTAGTGGCTCTTTTGCCCTATCCGGTGATCACGTCTGATAAACTGCTGATCTCTGTTTTTGGGGGATTTTTTCTTGGCATGGGGATCGGACTGGCCGTGCGCGGCGGCGGTGTACTGGATGGAACGGAAGTACTGGCGATCTACATCAGTCGGAGAAGTTCGCTGACCATTGGCGATGTGATCCTGGTGTTGAATGTCATCATCTTTTCCGTGGCAGCCTATCTGTTGGGCATTGAAACCGCTCTGTATGCCATGCTCACGTATCTCTCCGCCTCCAAGACGGTTGATTTTATTCTGGAGGGTATTGAGGAGTTTACCGGGGTGACGATCATTTCACCGAAGGCAAAGGAGATCAGCCAGATGATCATCGATAAACTGGGGCGTGGGGTGACCATGTACCGCGGCACCGGCGGGTATGGCAAAAAGGGTTTCCGGGAATATGATCATGATATTGTTTTCACGGTGATCACCCGACTGGAGATTGCGAAGTTGCAGGCCGAGCTGGATGCCATCGATCCCAATGCTTTTACGGTGATGCATTCCATCCGCGATACCAAGGGAGGGATGATCAAAAAAAGGCCGATGAAAGCGTAAATTTTCCGCTTATATATTCTCTGTGGGTGCCGGCCAAGGCTTGTTTGTAATTTTGCAGCATGAAGAAATTGCTGGAGATTTTGGTGAACAGCTTTCGGCTGGCCGTGCTGGAGTTGAAAAACAACAAACTCAGAACCACCCTTTCCCTGCTGGGAGTGACCTTTGGCATTTTTTGCATCATCGGTGTACTGGCTACCGTGAACAGTCTGGAGCAGAATGTACAGAACGATATAAAGTCACTCGGCAGCAATACCATCTATATCGACAAATGGGATTATACCGGCGGGGCGGATTATCCCTGGTGGAAATTCGTCAACCGTCCCAAACCCCGTTACGAGGAAATGCGGCAGCTACAGGCCAATGCGCCGCTGATAGATCGTATTGCGTTTGTGCTGACCGCCAATTCAACCGTTGAATCCGGGAACAACCAGCTGGAGCGGGTTGAAATTTATGGTCCTACGGAACAGTTCATCGACATACAACCCTTTGAAATTGGATACGGACGATTTTTCACTGCATCGGAGCAATCGCTCGGCGGTGCCAATGTGGTGATCGGGCATGAGAACGCAGAGCTCTTGTTTGGCAAAGCGGAGAGTGCTGTGGGGAAGACCCTCAAAGTGCGCGGGAAGAATCACCGGATCATTGGGGTGATCAAAAAGAAAGGGAAGAGTTTCATGGGCGGCGGCTGGGAATTTGACGGTTGTGTGTTGTTTACGTATCCGCAATTCCGGACGGTTTTTATGGAGCGGCGGACCGATGCCATGATCATGGTGCAGGGGCGGAAGGACGTGGACATTGAAGCCTTTCGCGGAGAGCTGAAGGCATCGATGCGGAATATCCGGAGGCTGGGCCCGCGACAGGAAGATGATTTTTCGCTGAATGCCGTGAGTGATTTCAGCAAGCAGGCGGCGGGCTTCTTCAGTTCGGTTAGTATGGGCGGCTGGTTCATCGGTATACTGAGTCTGATTGTAGGCGCGTTCAGCATCGCTAATATTATGTTCGTAACCGTTCGGGAACGGACGGCTGTCATCGGCCTGAAAAAAGCGATTGGCGCCAAACGAAAGACCATCCTGTTGGAGTTCCTGCTGGAGTCCGCGTTTATTTGTCTGATGGGAGGCATGATCGGCATTCTGATGGTCTTCGGCCTCACCTTTGTGCTCACGCAGGCCTTTGGTTTTCCCGTATTTATTTCGCTGAAGATCCTGACACTGGCGGTGAGTCTTTGCATCGCTATCGGCATAATGGCCGGTATCATCCCTGCATCGATTGCTGCCCGGTTAGATCCGGTGGTGGCCATTCGATCAAAATGAGTACTTTTATGCATGTTTGCATTTGTTTGGACCATATTGCGACAGACCATACACGAATTGGTCAACAATAAGCTGCGCACGTTTTTATCGCTATTGGGTATAGCGATCGGCATCTTCTGTATCATATCCGTTCAGGCTACTACCGATAGTCTGGAGAATACGATCCGGTCGGATATGAAGAAGATTGGAATGAATACGATTTTCATCCAGAAATTTCCTTTTGGCGGAGGCGGCGGACCGAATGAATGGTGGAAATATATTTCCCGTCCGAACCCCAAATTAGAGGAAGCCGAATATGTGGAGAAACATTCCGGCTATGCGAAAAACGTGGCGTTTGCGTGTTTCAACCGATCGAACCTCGAGTATGAGAACAGTTCGCTGGAGAATGTGACCTGGTATGGCATCAATGAGCGATTTGATAAAGTGCAGGAAGTGGAAATACTGGCCGGGCGGTACATCAGCATGACTGAATTTGACCGTGGGGCGCCGGTGATCGTGATGGGATATGAGAATGCCGTGAAATTATTTGAGCAGCCGGAGCGGGCTGTGGGAAAGACCGTTGAGTTAGGCCGTTACCGCGTGCAGGTGGTAGGGGTAACGAAGAAAGCCGGACGGAGTCTGATTGGCGGATGGGATTTCGACAACATTGTAATGGTGAGTGCGAATTTCTGCAATCGGTTATCGAATTTCAGGGCATTGGACGGGTTCATTATGGTGCAGAGTTATGAGACTGTGGCGATGGATGAGATCATGGGTGAATTGCGGGGGATCATGCGGGCCAAGCGCCGGCTGAGTCCGAAAGAAGATGATAATTTTGCGCTGAACGATGTGACCGCCGGATCGGCATCTATGGACAGTTTATTTGCGAACATCAATCTGGGTGGCTGGTTCATCGCGATTTTATCGTTGATAGTAGGCGGATTCGGGGTAGCGAATATCATGTTTGTAACTGTACGGGAACGTACACCGATCATCGGGTTGAAAAAAGCTATTGGAGCGAAGCAGTCGACCATTTTATTTGAGTTTCTGCTGGAGTCTGCGTTTTTATGCATTATAGGCGGACTGATCGGCCTGTTACTGGTTTTACCTGTAACGCTGGTGCTGTCTAATGTGATGAAATTCAACATCTATCTTTCCTGGGGCAATTTTGCACTTTCGATCATTCTTTGCATTGTTCTGGGAATTTTAAGTGGCATCATACCGGCATCTGTAGCGGCCAAAATGGATCCCGTGAATGCCATTCGTTCGAAATAACCTGTGTCGAAATTTGGGATTGGTCGAATTTCTCTTGCTAGTACGGACTATTGGCATTTATTTTGCATTTCCATCCTCTATGAAAGCACCATCCAAATCCATTACACCATGTTAAGATTTGTAGTTGCGTGCTGCATAATATTGCTGATTGCTACCTTGTTTATTTTCTCCCGTTCAGGAAAAGATCAAAAACCCTGTTCTTTGTCCATGGAAGGAACAGTCAGGGAATACCGGGATTCCACAGATTTTTATCTATACATTGAGTCCAAGGATCAAAAACGATTTTTCCCTCAGATTGAGCAGAACGATGTAGTTCTCGCTTCCGGTGCAAGGGTCAACATTTGTTACGATACCACCGGAAATGTTCTTCACGATCAGCCGGTGATACGCATCACAAGCGTAACCTACTTACCTTAGCGGTATGCAACCGCTGAACATTCTCGCCATTGAGACTTCCTGCGATGAGACCAGTGCTTCGGTCTGTTCGGATGGAAAAATCCTTTCCAATATTGTGGCCACGCAGGCCATCCACGAGCAATACGGAGGCGTTGTGCCTGAGCTTGCCAGCAGGGCGCATATGCAACACATTCTGCCGGTAGTGGATGCGGCCCTGAAACAGGCCGGCCTTCCGCTTTCTGACCTTTCAGCCATTGCCTATACCCGTTCACCCGGACTGATTGGCGCGTTGCTTGTAGGGGCGGGTGTGGCCAAATCGCTGGCACTGGCGCTGGACATTCCGCTGATGGCGGTGGATCATATGCAGGCGCATGTGCTCGCCAATCTGATCCATTCCCCTGCCCCTTCGTTTCCGTTTCTTTGCCTGACCGTTAGCGGCGGGCATACCCAGATCGTGCGTTGTGATGATCCATTGCAGATGGAAGTAATCGGCCAGACGCGGGACGATGCAGCCGGAGAGGCGTACGATAAATCCGCCAAGCTGATTGGCCTCCCCTATCCCGGCGGGCCGCTGATCGATAAATATGCAGCGGAGGGAGATCCATTGAAGTTTTCGTTTCCGGAGCCGCAGATAGACGGATTGGATTTCAGTTTCAGCGGAGTAAAGACATCGATCCTGTATTTTTTGCAGCAGAAACAGAAAGAGGATCCGCAGTTTGTTGAAAAGAATCTGGCCGATCTTTGTGCGTCGATCCAACATCGGATCAACAGTATTTTACTGGGTAAATTGCGGAAGGCTGCGAAAGAAACCGGTATCCGGGAGATCTGTATGGCAGGTGGTGTATCGGCCAATAAAGGCCTGCGGCGCTCGTTGCAGGAACTGGGCGTGAAGATGAACTGGAACGTGTACATTCCACCATTTGAATTTTGTACCGATAATGCCGGCATGATCGCGATCACCGCCCATTATAAGTTTCTGGCCGGGGAGTTTGTGGGGTTGGAGGAAAGCGCGGAAGCAAGATCTTAGATATTGGATATTGGTGATTGGGGAGGTTTTTGGTACATGGATATTGGCGCTGACTTTTGACCAATGAATCATTCATTTACATTTAAACAGTTTCAGGTTCAACAGTCGCGCT